>JBEDKT010000191.1:0-4281 GCA_041172025.1 Bacteroidota bacterium | reverse complement strand
GTACACTATGATGACCTATGATAGTGTTACAGGAAGACAAGAAACAATTTTTAATAACCCTTATTCTATGGATGGTAAACAAAATATTGCTCAAGCCATTAAGGAAGTATTTTTAGTAAGTGACAATAATGCAGCCAACCGGTTGTTTGAATTTATAGGACAAGAACAAATTCACTCAGGCTTAGCTACAAAAGGATATACCAATGCTTTTATTAGGAACCGACTTGAAATAAGCAGAAAAGGTGATGAAAACAGACAAACACAGGCAATTAAATTTTATGACGACGCGGGTAAAATAATATATGAGCAAGCCCCTTTATTTAATAAACAACCTTTACCTAATTACAATGTTTTTATAGGCAATGGTTATTTAGACAACAATGATTCCTTAATTAATGCCCCTTTAAATTTTTCAGAAAAAAACAGAATCTACTTAAGTGACTTACATCAAATATTACGCTCGGTAATATTTCCCGACCAAACTGCACCAAAACACCGTTTTAATTTAACAAACGATGATCGTAAATTTTTACTAAAGTGGATGAGTACTTCTCCTACCGCATCCACTTATCCAACTTATGATACCAGTAATTACTATTCAAATATTACTAAATTCTTACTAGCTGGTGCCGACAGGGAACCTTTACCAGCTAATATTACCATATATAATAAGGCAGGTGACGCCTATGGTTTTTTGTTAGACAATGCCTATATCATAGACAAAAAGAATAAGGTTGAATTTTTAGTGAGTGCCGTAATTTATTGCAATGAGGACGGCATCTTAAATGACAACAAATACGACTATGAAACAGTGGGCCTACCTTTTATGAAAAACCTGGGTCAACTATTGTACAACTTTGAACTTAAACGAAAAAAGGCTGTTTTGCCCAACTTTGACAACCTACTTACCGACTAAGCTGTTTCAGCAAATATAGTGAGGTCAATAGTTACCGAGGATATTAACAAATACTGCATAATTTTTTACATAGTAAAGCTTAAAACTTACAGCTGTTTGCCAATAATTAGCGAAATTTACAATACCAAATTATAAAGCAAATGATACTATCTTCTTTACTAAACAGATTCAGCGAGCCAGAAACATTAAAAATGGCAAAATTAGGACGTGAGCTTAGAGCAAGCGGAGTGGATGTAATTGACCTAAGTTTGGGCGAACCCGACTTCGATACCCCACAACATATTAAGGACGCGGCTATAAAAGCTATTAACGATAACTGGAGTCATTATACACCAGTTGCTGGCTTTGCCGATTTAAGAGAAGCTGTTTGTGCAAAATTAAAACGCGACAATAACCTTGACTATAAACCTGAAAATATCATTACTTCAACAGGTGCGAAACAAAGTTTAGCAAATGCAATTTTAGCATTGGTAGACGAAGACGATGAAGTAATTATTCCAACTCCCTATTGGGTAACTTATTCTGAGTTGGTTAAAATTGCAAGAGGCAAGGTAGTTGAAATCAGAAGCACTGTAGAAGATGGATTTAAAGTAAGTCCAGCGCAAGTGGAAGCGGCGATTACTCCAAGAACAAAAGTATTTATGTTCTCTTCTCCTTGTAATCCTTCTGGAGCTGTATATAGCAAAGATGAATTAGAAGCATTAGCAAATTTGTTTAAAAAATATCCTGGTATTACTATTTTATCAGATGAGATATATGAGTATATCAATTTTGAAGGCAAACATGAAAGCATTGCTCAATTCACCGACATTAAAGATCAGGTAGTTGTCATAAATGGATTAAGTAAGGGTTTCGCAATGACAGGCTGGCGCTTAGGCTATACCGCTTCTAATGTTGACATTGCAAAAGCAATGGAAAAATTACAAGGTCAATTCACCTCTGGAACTTGTTCAATTACACAGAAAGCTGCTGTGGCTGCTTTGGTAGGTGATTTAAAGCCATCTATTGCAATGACGGAGGAATTTACACGTCGTCGTACTAAAACATTAGAATTAGTGAATGCTATGCCAGGCTTTAAATGCTTTGCTCCTCAAGGTGCATTTTACGTATTCCCTGATGTTAGTAGCTATTATGGCAAATCAGATGGCACACAAACCATTGCAAATGCAGCTGATTTTAGCATGTACTTGTTAAACACTGCTCACGTTTCTTCTGTAATGGGTGACGCGTTCGGCGAACCAAATTGTGTGCGTTTTTCATTCGCAAATAACATGGAGAATATTGAAAAAGCTTGGGCTAGAATTAGAGAAGCATTGGCAAAACTTAAATAGTCAATTCTATTTAAAAAATATAGCCCCTTAATAATAAGGTCTGTTCCTTTAAATTAATTAATTTTAGAAGCGTTAAATCATTAACGCTTCTTTTTTTATAGATACAGATATATGAGTAACGATAAATTTGAGATGTTCCATAACCGACTGCTTAAAAACTATAAGCATAGGTTAAAACAAGCCAAGCGATTAAATGTCACTTGTTGGAGATTGTTTGACCGCGATTTACCTGAATTTCCCATCTGTATTGAAATTTATGAAAATTACATTTATATAGCTGAATATAGTCGCCGACATAATTTAACAGACGAGGAACATGCAGCCTGGTTTGAACAATGCAAGCGTGTTGTTGCTGAGATGACAGGAGTGCCTGAAGAAAATATGTTCTTAAGGCTAAGAAAAAGAATGTCTCATAAGGAAGACCAATATGAAAAAGAAGCTGAAGTAACAGCATCAAAAATTATCACAGTTCAGGAAAATGGCTTGAAGTTTTTAGTAAACTTAACCGACTATTTAGATACAGGTTTATTTCTTGACCACCGTTTAACTAGGCAGATGGTTCAAGCCGAAAGCAAGGATAAAAATTTCTTAAACTTATTTTGCTACACTAGTTCATTCTCGGTATACGCAGCATTAGCTGGTGCTAAGTCAGTTACCTCCGTTGATTTATCTAAAACTTATTTAGCCTGGAGCGAAGAGAATTTTAAGCTAAATGACATAAAGCCTTCCAGTGCTTATCAATTCATTCATGCTGATGTAAAACAATATTTAAAAACCATACCCCGGAACTTTTATGATTTAGTGGTAATGGATCCGCCTACATTTAGCAATAGTAAAAGAATGAAAGACGTGTTAGATATTCAAAGAGACCATGTGGAATTAATTAATGATATGCTATTAGGGATGAAGGTTGGAGGTGTTTTATATTTCAGTACCAACTTTACCCAATTTACTATGGACACGGAAAATATCCATAGTAAAAGTATTAGAGACATTACTAGAGCTACTACCCCATTCGATTTTGAGGGGAAATTAAAACGTTGGTGTTATAAAATTATTAAGGAGGCTTAATTTGGGTTTACATTATCCATTGAAAACTGTTTCAAAAGTTTTTCATGTAATGCTACCACCTGAGGTACCACTAAAACTTGGTCATCGTTTATAATTACCCAGTCGCATAGTTTCATTTTAAGTGTCTCGCTTAATTGATTTTGCATGCGCTTTTCTACTTCTTGCTTTGTACAATTTTCCCTTTGCATTACACGATGTATTCTCAAGGGCAATGGCGCTGAGACGCCAATAACACCAGCTAACCCTTCACCCGAACCTGACTCAAACACAAGTGCCGCTTCTTTAATTACATATGGAGCGCTTTGCATTGTTGCCCAATCTTTTGCTGCTTGAATAGTAATAGGATGCACAATAGCATTGAGGCGTTCAAGTTGGTGTGGATCTGCAAAAACAATTTTAGCAAGAAAGTTACGGTCAAGTTGTCCATTCGCAAAAACATTATCACCAAATAGTTCAATTAATTTAAGTTTTACTATTGGGTCATTTTGCATTAATTCTTTAGCAACAGCATCGGCATTAAAAACAGGAATACCCAAAGTAGCAAACACTTTAGCTACGGTTGTTTTACCGCTGCCTATACCACCTGTTAAACCAATTATATTAGCCATAAAAAATCCGAAATTAAGTTCCCTCAATTTCGGATTCAATTTCTATTTAAACAAATGTTTTATTTGTTAACAGCAGCAGACCATTCTAAGCTTATTGAAGATTTTTCTATCTTGATATAGCTACCAGGGCTTACTTCTAATTGTAAGGTATTGTCCTCATTCACTTTATTCACTGTTCCATGAATACCAGCGATTGTAACAACTTTATCTCCTTTTTGAACATTGTCAATAAATTTCTTTTGTTCCTTAGCTTTTTTAGCTTGTGGGCGTATCATAAAAAACCAGAAAACAACAATAATACCACCTAACATGATTAATTGAAAAGTACCACCACCCTGAGGAGCTTGTAATAAGA
>JBEDKT010000190.1:0-6488 GCA_041172025.1 Bacteroidota bacterium | reverse complement strand
ATTCAATCATTTCCATTACTGATCAATACAAGGGAGAAGCTGATCAAATAATTGACATTCCTGGAACAATTGTAAGTCCTGGGTTCGTTGATTTGTTTGTCCATTTTTGTGATCCTGGAATGGAACATAGAGAAACCTTGGCAACAGGTGCCGCTGCTGCAATGAATGGGGGTTTCACCGCTGTTTTTGCAATGCCAAATACCAACCCTGTGATTGACAATAAATCACAAGTAAGCTATATTAAACAAAACAGTCAAAACCTACCAATACATATTTACCCAATTGGAGCTTTATCCAAAAAAATAGAAGGTAAAGAATTAGCGGAAATGATTGACATGCAAACCAACGGAGCCGTAGCATTCAGTGATGGTTTGTATCCGGTGCAGAATACCCTGTTGTTTTTAAAAGCGTTGCAATATGTAAAGGCATTTGATGGTGTTGCCATTCAGATGCCAATTGACAAAAGTTTAGGAAGTTTGGGTTTAATGAATGAAGGAATATTGTCGACTAAACTAGGACTGCCAGGTATACCAGCCATTGCAGAAGAATTAATTATATCCCGTGATATAGAATTACTACGTTACACAAAATCAAAATTGCATATAACTGGCGTTTCAACTGCGAAAGGGCTGGGCATGATAAGTGATGCGAAAAAAGAAGGATTACAATTAACTTGTAGTGTAACACCTTACCATCTATTTTTCTCGGAAGAAGATTTACACGATTATGATACTTTATTAAAAGTGTTCCCTCCGCTTAGAACTAAACTGGATCAAAAAGCATTACTAGCCGCTGTTGAAAACGGAACTATAGATTGTATTAGTTCTCACCATATGCCACAAGACTGGGATGGCAAAACAATTGAATTTGAAAATGCTAAACCTGGTATTGCTTCTATTGAAACCAGCTTTGCTGCAGTGAGTCACTTATTGCCAAAATTACCAATCGAAAAACTAGTTGCATTATTCTCGACAAATGCAAGAAGCATATTTAATTTACCTGCTGCTTCCATTATAGAAGGTGGTGAGGCTGAATTAACATTGTTTAATACAACTTTAGAAACTTGTATGACCGCGAAGGAATCAAAAAGTAAATCTGCCAATTCACCCTTCTGGGATAAAAAAATGAACGGCAAAATTATAGGCATTATTGCCAAAGGAAACAATCACATCAATTAAATATAAAAAAATGGAAAATAAAATAACCTCTCATATTGTTAAAGGCCTAATCCTAAGTGCAATATCAATTGTTTTTGCAGTAGTAATGTATGTATTTAACTTATACGAAAAAACTTATATCAGTTGGATTAGTCAAGCTGTCATTTTTGGTGGTATTATTTATAGTGCCGTTTTATTTGCAAATGAAAGTAACCACAATGTCACTTTTGGAAATGTATTTGCACATGGCTTTAAAACAACTGCGGTAATTATAGCAATAACTTCATTGTATACTATTCTTGCTACTAAGTTTTTATTTCCTGACATGGTTGATATGATCATTTCTATTACGCGTAAAGAATTGGAAAAAAATCCACAAATGACAGACGAGATGATAGAACAAGCTACTAGCATGACAAAGAAATTCTTCTTGCCATTTGCTTTAGGTGGAGCTATTCTAGGAACTGGATTTATTGGTGCAATAGCTTCCTTAATTGGTGCTGCAGTTGCAAAGAAAAATCCCAATCCTTTCCAAGATAATGTAGCTAACTAATTAATAGAATAAGATACTAATATGCAAATTTCAGTTGTAATACCCTTGTTTAACGAAGCCGATTCATTACCTGAATTAATGGAGTGGATTGATAAAGTAATGCAAACTAATAAATTCAGTTATGAGGTTATTATGGTTGATGATGGTAGTGATGATGAAAGTTGGGCTGTCATTGAAAAATTGCGCGCCACTTATGCTAGCTTAAAAGGAATCCGTTTTCAACGTAATTATGGAAAATCAGCTGCTTTAAACGAAGGTTTCAAAGCAGCACAGGGTGAAATAGTAGTAACCATGGATGCAGATTTACAAGATTCCCCTGACGAAATTCCTGAATTTTACGATATGATAACCAATCAAGGTTTTCATTTAGTAAGTGGCTGGAAGAAGAAAAGGTATGACAATACATTTACAAAGAATATACCTTCTAAAATATACAACGCTGTCGCTAGAAAAAGTTCAGGTATAATACTGCACGATTTTAATTGTGGAATAAAGGCATACCAATTAAAAGTTGTAAAAAGCATTGAGGTATTTGGTGAAATGCATAGATACATTCCCATACTTGCAAAATGGGCTGGATTTAAAAAAATTGGCGAAAAGGTAGTGGTTCACCAAGCAAGGAAGTATGGTACCACTAAATTTGGGTGGGAACGTTTTGTAAATGGATTTCTTGATTTAATGACAATTCAATTTTTATCCAAATTTGGTAAAAAGCCGATGCAGTTTTTTGGGCTATTAGGTACATTGTTTTTTTTAGTAGGCGTTATTGCCATTGGCAGTATTATTACAAGTAAATTTATTGATCCCGATTTTAGTGCTACTAATAAACCTGCTTTCTATATTGCATTAACTTCAATTTTAATTGGGATACAATTATTTTTAGCAGGGTTTATTGCTGAATTAATAAATAGAAACGCAGCAGACCGAAATCATTATTTAATTGCCGAGAAGCAAGGATGGTAAACAAACTTGTTATAATAGGACCAGCTTGGCCATTAAGAGGAGGCCTTTCTGCTTTTGATGAAAAATTAGCAAGCACATTCACTAGCCAAGGGATTGATTCAAGTATTGAAACCTTTTCATTACAATACCCTTCTTTTCTTTTTCCTGGTAAATCACAATACACCGAACAACCTGCACCAAAGCATATTAAAATTAACGCGGGTATCAATTCTGTTAATCCATTAAATTGGATTAAAATGGGCTGGCAACTTAAGCAAGCTAAACCTGACCTTATTATTGTTCGATTTTGGTTGCCTTTTTTTGGACCCTGTTTAGGAACTATTTTACGCATTGTTAAATGGAATAAGCACACAAAAGTAATTTCGATAGTGGACAATATGATCCCGCATGAGCGAAGGATGGGTGATAAATTATTTACACAATACTTTGTAAAAGCAATTGATGGATTTTTAACAATGAGTGATAAAGTGAGTAAGGATGTAAGGGCATTTTCACATAAACCAATATTGCTTTCACCTCATCCAATATTCGATCATTTTGGCGAAAGCATACCTAAGGGAAATGCCAGAACTTTATTAAACTTACCTCCTACTGATAAAATTATTTTATTTTTTGGCTTTATTAGAAAATACAAAGGACTTGATTTATTGTTAAAAGCAATGGCCACTCCCCTCTTAAAAAATTCAGGAATTAAATTACTAGTGGTTGGAGAATTTTATGAAGATCCTGCTCCTTATAAAGCGCTAATAAATGAATTGGGGTTAACAGAAATGGTAATACTTCACAATGAATTTGTGCCTGATTCCGAAGTAAAAAAATATGTATGTAGTGCTGATTTTATAATTCAGCCTTATATAAATGCTACACAAAGTGGAGTAACTCCACTTGCCTATCATTTTGAAAAGCCAATGCTTGTAACAAATGTAGGAGGGCTAGCTGATACGGTTCCCAATAACAAAGTAGGAATTGTAGTGGAGCCTAATGTAGATGCCATAGCCCAGGGAATAATGAAATTATACGAAAATGGCGCTTCCTATTATGTTCCAAATATTATTGAAGAGAAAAAGAAATATAGTTGGGAAACAATGACCAGAAATTTTTTAATTTTACATCAACAAATTTAACGGACAGCTTTACTGTTCTTTATACTTAATTTATACAAATATGTCTATTTCAGCTATTAAAAATATTATCGAAGGTTCCATTGAAGTTAAACAACAACTATTAGCGGACGATGTAATGTTGAATCAAATTAACATAGTTACTACGGCTATCACAGATGCGTTTAAAAATGGCAATAGTGTCTATTTTGCGGGCAATGGTGGTAGTGCAGCCGATGCACAACACCTTGCAGCTGAATTTTCGGGACGTTTTTATAAGGACCGTAAAGCTTTGCCTTCTGATGCATTACATTGTAATACATCCTACCTAACTGCTGTAGCTAATGACTATAGCTATGATGTAATTTATGCCCGTTTATTAGAAGGGCTTGCAAAACCAGGTGACGTGTTGGTTGGAATTAGCACTTCAGGTAATTCGGCAAATATTGTAAAAGCTTTCGAAATGGCAAAGACAATTGGTGTAGTGACCGTTGGATTTACTGGTGCAAGTGGAGGTAAAATGAAAGAACTGAGTGATTACCTAATTAATATACCTTCCAATACAACACCAAGAATTCAAGAATCTCATATTCTTGTTGGACATATAATTTGTGAATTAGTCGAGATCCAAATTTTTGGATAATTAAACGATACCCATTTAAAACTGCTTAAATACAAACCATTTGTCTTTTAAATTAACAGATATTGATACTAGTTGGACATTATTTTTAGACAGAGATGGTGTAATTAACGAAGAAAAAAAAGAAGACTATATCCGTAATTGGTCAGAATTCACTTTTTACGAAGAAAGCTTATTGGCATTTGCTAAATTATCCAAAAGGTTCGATAAAATAATAATTACAACCAACCAGAAAGGAGTTGGAAAACAATGGATGACCGAAGCTGATTTGCAAAATATTCACCAGCATATGGTGGAAAAAATTGTAGCTGTTGGTGGCAGGATTGATCATATCTTTTATTGTACCGACTTAAATAATGATTCTATTAATAGAAAACCGCAGCCAGGTATGGCATTTCAAGCAAAAGCAATATACCCTCAAATAGAATTTTCTAAATCTATAATGGTTGGAAATAGAATGAGCGATATGGAGTTTGGCCGAAATGCGGGCCTTCACACAGTGTTCTTAGCTACAACCCATCCCGAAACACCCTTTCCTGATGACAGAATAGACTACCGATTTAATAATTTACTAGCTTTTACTGATTCCATTAAGTAGTAACCTTCCTTTTTTGTAAATTTATATGTATGAAAAAGTTCATGACCTGTTTGTTGTTATTTGTTTTTGTTACTTTAAGTGCTAATGCACAAATTACTCAAATAGATAGCAATGGTATTACTTTGCAAAAGTTAGCTGTACTTATACAGGGGGACAGTAATGCGACAGATAGGTTTGCCGCAGATAGTATTTTTACAAGGGCATTAGTGCAAACCTTAAAAACGCCGAATTCCTTTGAATTTAAATTTGATTCCTTAAGATCTGTAAAGCATATTTTTTCGCCCGATAATAAGTTTAAATTTTTCACCTGGCAAATAGATTTAGGAGACGGTACTTATCGCCAAAGAGGTGCAATACAATTAAGAACGAACAATGGAGCACTTAAACTAATACCCTTATTTGACAATTCAGATTTTAATGCGAACCCAACTATTGGCATACTTGATAAAAAGCAGTGGATAGGCGCAATATATTTTGAAATTATCCCAATACAGTTGTTAAATACAACTTACTATACGTTGATTGGGTATGACGAATACAAGCAAAATGTATCAAGAAAAATTATTGAAATAATGCATTTTGAAAATGATCAGCCCCTATTTGGAGGTGACTATTTTAGCTATGTTGCTTCTCCTATTTTTCCAACTGCACCCGTAGACAGGTTTATATTACAATATAAAAAAGGAAGTAATGCAAATGTTCGTTACGACAAGGAAACAAATTCAATAATTATTTCGGCATTAACTAGTACGGACAATGATTTAAACAACCCGTCTACATTAGTTCCTACCGGTAATGAATTATCCTTTGAGTGGAAAAATGGGAAATGGACAATGCCTAAAAAAAACTAGTCTAATTTAAGTACTGCTAAGAAAGCTTCTTGTGGAATTTCTACATTACCAATTTGACGCATTCTTTTCTTACCTTCTTTTTGCTTCTCTAATAATTTACGTTTACGACTAATATCACCACCATAACATTTTGCAGTTACGTCCTTACGCATGGCACTAATGTTTTCTCTGGCAACTACTTTAGCCCCAATAGCAGCTTGTATTGCAATTTGAAATTGTTGCTTAGTTAATAATTCTTTCAATTTCTCACAAAGTTTACGACCAAATTCTGCCGACTTACCTCTATGGATTAACGCACTCAAAGCATCCACTTTTTCATTGTTCAATAAAATATCCATCTTCACAATATCTGACTGGCGATAATCAATTGGTGTATAATCAAAGGAGGCGTACCCTCTTGTTGAGCTTTTTAATTTATCGTAAAAGTCAAATACGATTTCAGTTAAGGGCAATTCAAAAATTAATTCAACACGCGTTGTTGTCAAATAACTTTGATTAATTAGCATTCCCCTTTTGCCTAAACAAAGGGTAATAATATTGCCAATATATTCTGGAAGTGTAATTATTTGGGCTCTAATAAAAGGTTCTTCGATGCGCTTAATTTTAACAGGATCCGGCATTTCAGC
>JBEDKT010000189.1:0-4967 GCA_041172025.1 Bacteroidota bacterium | reverse complement strand
GTCATGGGAACTTCCATTAACAAAATCTCTGAATCAGCCGAAAGCGACTTAATGGAAATAACGCTGGTATCCCAAATCCCTAATGCATCACGTTTACTTAATTGTTGGCCATCAATTTCAAAAGCACCTTCTAACACAAATGCGTATACACCATTTCCCGTTTTGTTAAAAGTGTAATTAAGTGCAATATCCTTACCCAATTTACCCAGGTTAAACCAAGCATCTTGATGAACCCAAACACCTGCATCTTGGGGATTAGGCGAAAGAATTTGTTGTAATTTATTATGACGGTCTTCTAGGTTTAAAGTAATTTGGTCGTACCTAGGTTGTACATTTTGTTTGTTTGGTATAACCCAAATTTGTAAAAACTTAACTGGCTTGTCCTTATTAGCATTCATCTCGCTGTGAGCAATACCAGTACCTGCACTCATCACTTGCACATCTCCCCTTTTTATTATGGTGGCATTTCCCATCGTATCCTCATGTTTCAAATCTCCTTCCAATGGGATACTAATAATTTCCATATTATCATGTGGGTGTTTGCCAAAACCCATACCGGCAGCAACGGTGTCGTCATTCAAAACCCTTAGTACACCAAAGTTCATTTTATCCGGGTTATAATAACTGGAAAAACTAAAAGAATGAAAACTGTTAAGCCATCCATGATTTGCCAACCCCCTACTATCTGCTGTGTGTAAAATTGTCTTTGCCATAATTGAATATTTAATATATAATCAATTACAAAAATATCTATAATTTATCAGGAACCCTATATGTTACCCCTTTGTTTTATAGAAAATGGCATTAAACTTAAATAAGTTAGCTGATTGTGGTAGGGACAAAAATTAACCGCTATAAGAATATAGCGGTTACTCAAATTGAATCACCATTCATAGCCCCCTATGAAAAAGTTTATATTAAATGTATATATCGTTTTTCTTAAAAACCATAACCCCTAATACTTCAAAACCAAAGCTAACTATAGCCGAAAGTTAACATAGCCTACAAAGCGAGTAAAAAACACCTAAAATAAGTACTAAACGTTATGCACTAATTATTTGTAATAAGCATTGGGTGTACTAACTTACACAAAAGGAAAAAAATGGCAATATCAGTATGGGAGCAGTCAACATACTACGCTCCAAAGGACGTGGTAATTATTGGATGCGGATTTGTGGGCTTATGGACAGCGTATGAAATGATTAACAAAAACCCTAAATTAAACATCACCATATTAGAACGCGGTATAATCCCATCGGGCGCAAGCACACGTAATGCAGGATTTAGTTGTTTTGGAAGTGTGTCAGAACTAATATACGATGTGCAATTAATGGGCGAAGCCAATATGCTAGAAACTGTGAAAATGCGCTATGACGGATTACAAAAAATACAAAAGGTATTTAGAAAAGAAGAGATAGATTATGATCAGTTTGGAGGCTATGAATTGTTTGAAGAAGGAGGCGCCTATGATATCAATAACTTAGATAAAGACATAGCCTATTTAAATAAAGTATTAGCTCCAGTGTTAGGAACGCCAAAGAAAAATGGAAAGTACGTTCCTATTTATACCAATGAAAGTAAACAAATAAATAAATTAGGATTTCAAAAGATAAACGCATTAGCATATAGTCCATTTGAAGGGCAACTGAATTCTGCAAAGTTGGTGTTAGCATTACAAAAAGCAGTGCAAGGCAAAGGGGTACAAATATTATTCAACACCGAGGTAAAGAAATTTAAGAGTCATAAAAAGGGAGTAACTATAAAAACAAATTTAGAAGCTGTTCTTGAAACTAAGCAGTTGTTGATTTGTACCAACGGTTTTGCAAAACAGTTGTTGCCGGAGTTAGATGTGGTACCCGCAAGAGGTCAGGTATTTGTAACAGAACCCATTCCAAATTTAAAATTTAAAGGCACTTTCCATTTTGATGAAGGCTTTTATTATTTCAGAAACCTAGGTAACAGGTTATTATTAGGAGGTGCGAGAAACAAGGATTTCAAAAACGAAAAAACAACATCTCTAGAAACTTCAAAGTTGATACAAAAAACATTAGAGGAGTTTATGATGAAACGTATTTTGCCAAAGGGTGCTAAGAAACCAAAAATAGAACTAAGATGGAGCGGCACCATGGGAATGGGGAAAATCAAAAAACCCATTATTCAAGAATTGCAACCCAATGTATATTGCGCTGTGCGCATGAGTGGCATGGGTGTAGCCATTGCTCCTATTGTAGCACAAAAAGCAGTAGAATTAATGCGCGGGTAATACTATCTTTGCCGCATGGGGCAGAAAAAATTAATCAAGTTTGCAGCAATTAAGGAGTACGAAAACGTACTTGAATACCCACAAGGTATGCCAGGTAAGTGGGATGCATTTTTTCAAGCACTTGAAAAAGAGACTGTAAATATTTCATTAGACCAACTACCTGTTGCACAGCCCATAAAACCTTTGGTATTAGAATTGGCATGTGGACGTGGAGAATATGCGGTAGGCCTAGGAAGGTTATTCCCAGAACAAAATTTCATTGGCCTAGATATTAAGGGAAACCGCATTTGGAAAGGTGCAGGTATTGCCATTAAAGAAGGACTTAAAAATATCGCATTTGTAAGAACGCAAATTGACCAAGTAACAAGCTATTTTAAAAAGGACGAGGTAAGCGAAATATGGATCACTTTTCCTGACCCACAAATACGATTATCAAAAGCAAAAAAGCGTTTAACCCATCCAAAGTTTTTGAGGCTATACCAACAGTTTTTACAACCAGGAGGGATTGTACATTTAAAAACCGATAGTCCTAATTTATATCAGTTCACTTTAGCGGTAATTGAAATATATGGCCTAAGCTTACTAGCACAAACAGCCGACCTTTACGCGCAAGCAAGTATTGACCCACGTTGTGCAATTAAAACTTACTATGAAGGCTTAAATATTGCAGGCAGTAATAAAATACATTATATTCAATTTAAGTTAGACAAGGAATTACCAGCCGAAAAGGAAGAAATATTAAAAGAAATAATAGCAACTTTTGAAGTGACCGAAACACACGACGCGAAACGAGAAAGAGGCATGCAGCCAAAAGAAAAATAACAAAATGACCGAAGGAATACAATATTATTTAAACCTGGATGGTAAATGGGTATTTACAGAAACATACCATAAAGAAAGAGGCTATTGTTGTGGTAATGCTTGTAGGCATTGCCCGTATAAATACGAAGCGGTACCCGAACCGGTAAGGTCAAGGTTACTACTTATAAAGGAATTAAGTACCATTAAAAATCCCAATGCAATACACGGCGAAGACAAATGATTTTTTCAAAAACGTATTTGATGTAGTGCGGCTTATACCCAAGGGTCGTGTTACTAGTTATGGTGCTATTGCAAAATATTTAGGGACCGGAGGAAGCTCCCGAATGGTAGGCTGGGCAATGAATGCTTCACATGGCGTAAAACCAAAAGTTCCTGCACACCGCGTGGTAAACCGAAACGGCATGTTAAGCGGAAAAGCACATTTTGAAACTCCCACTAAAATGGAAGAACTATTATTAAAGGAAAAAATAAAAGTCAAGCACGAAACCGTCCTTGACTTTGAAAAAATATTTTGGGATCCTGCAATTGAATTAAGCTTATAAAGTAATAAGCTGTTACAACTCCAAAGAATTACTACTAGTTATAATAAGTACGAATCATCAAATACACAATTGGTCCTGTTACAGCAACATAAAACCATAATGGCCATGTGCGCTTTGCCATTTTCTTATGTGCTTCAAACTCCCCTGTCAACGCACGGTAAGTAGTGAACAAAATAAAAGGTAAGATAACTGCAGCTAAAATAATATGCGTTGTAAGCAGTATTAAATAAAAGGGACGCACATTACCTACTAAAGCTTTTTCGGCATCAGAAACAATACCGTCTAGGTTAGCGTCGCCAAATTTTGCTTCGCCCGCTAATAAGTGGTGAGCTATATAGGTAACTAAAAATAAAGCTGAAAGTACTAATGCAGTTAGCATTAAATTTTTATGTAGTTGGTATTTCTGCTGCTTAACTGCAACTAGCGCGTACACAAGCACAACTGCTACTAAGCTATTAATAACCGCATTCATGGTAGCGAAAATGTGTTTGTCAAATGGCAATTCAACTTGTAAGCTAAACTTACTTAAAAAAGTAACTGCAATAAAAACTACTAAGGACAATACAATGATAACTGTGTTTGCTAGTTTATCATTCTTTTTAATTACTGGTGCTAACATATATCTATTTTATAATTTTAATATAATTAATCTATTAGTTTTTTTGTCTGGTCGAAGTAAAATAATAAACAAAGCCCGTTACAAGTACTATAATAACTAGCCAAAGCCAACTAAGGTCTACAATGTCTTGAAATACTTTGTTCTTTTTCTTCTTGTCTTTTTCTAGCATAATATATCCAACATCCTTTGCTAGTTTCATTAATGAAACAGAATCAAGCCCGTTGTAATAACCACGTACTTGCATTTTTCTATCAATTAAAACAAAACGGCTTGTATGCACGAAGTCGGGGCTAATAGGTTCATCACTAAATTTGTCCACCTTCATTTCCTCAAAAGCAAACTTATAAATTGAATCGCGGTTCCCTGTTAGTAGCCACCAATTATCGGACTGTACTCCCATTTTATTTGCATACTCACTTAACACAGGCACACTATCGCGAATAGGGTCAACCGAAATTGACATAAACTGCACAATTGAAGTGTCCACTTTTTTACGAATATTACCACCTCGCATAAAAGACTGTTGTACCCTCGCCATATTGTTTGTAAGCTTTGGGCAAATACTTCCACAGCTAGTAAAGAAAAAATCAAGAATAATAATTTTACCAGCTTGGTCGTACAAATTAACAGAGTCTCCCATTTGGTTCACTAAACGAATATCCTTAGTAGTATGCCAAACAGTATCTGATTTTAATTTACCATCTACAACCGACTCTAATAC
>JBEDKT010000188.1:0-2946 GCA_041172025.1 Bacteroidota bacterium | reverse complement strand
ACTTACTATATACTGTGCAAAAGCAATCGCCAAAGGCAAAGCGCCCGAACCTTCAGGGCCAACAAAAAGCAATGCATGGCTCAGCCTTTGGTGCTGTACCATTTCAACTAATTGTTGTTTTAACTTTTCTTGGCCAATTACTTCACTTAATAACATGGAGCGAAGATAATGGATAGTTGTGGAAGCCGATTACTTTAGATAAGACAAAATACTTTCACTATCTGGCTTTACATTGCTAGGGAAGTAGGCAATCATTTTGCCTTGTTCGTCTAGCAAGAATTTATTAAAATTCCAGCCAATGGTAGCGTCCAATACTCCGTTTTGTGATTTTTGAGTTAACCACTTATAAATAGGTGCCGCATTTTCTCCTTTAACATCCACCTTATCCCCTAATGGGAATGTTACGCCGTAATTTTTTTGACAAAATTCAACAATGGCATCATTGGTTCCAGGTTCTTGTCCACCAAATTGGTTGCAAGGAAATCCTATGATTACTAACTTATCCTTATACTGAGTATATACTTTTTGTAAGGCTTCATATTGGCCAGTATAGCCACATTTACTTGCCGTGTTCACTATTAGTATTTTCTTGCCTTTAAAACTGGCAAGGTTAATTTCTTTCCCGTCAATACTTTTTACCTTAAAGCTGTGAATACTTTGTCCGTTAGTTACAATAGTACTGGCTAAGAATAAAAGGGTTGCTAAAAGTTTCATGAATTGGATTTTATATTTCAATATAACAACATTTTGTCAATATTGTTTAGTTAATGGTGTAAGCGGCTGTAGCTAGGCTAATGCTTTTAGGGTTTGCTGCCTCCAAACAAATACAGGCACTTTCAATGGTAGCCCCCGTAGTAATCACATCATCCACAATTAATAGATTTTTATTGCTTAGTGCTTGCGGCTGATGAAGGTAAAATACGGGTAGGGTGGTCATTCCTCTTTGTACCCTATCCTTATGCGTTTGTGTACCTCCTGTTTTTATCTTTTTTAAATTATGTACCATTTTTTTTCCTGGCCAAAGCTGAAGGATGCCTTCGCAAATTATTTGTGCCTGGTTAAAACCTCTTCGCCTATTTTTTTTATTACTAATGGGTATGGGAAGTAAAAAATCTATAGCATCAAATCTAGCTAATTTACTTAGTTCAATGCCTATTAAGTTGCCAAGTAATAATCCCGCTTTTTTATGTTGCTTATACTTTAATTCAAAAACGAGCAATTGTACGATACTTTCTTTTGTAAAAAACAGCAAAGCACCTGCTGCTGCAATTTTTGTTCTACCCCAAAATATTTTTTCTACTGCATTTTCCTGCATTGAAAAAAAATCAGTGTAGGGTAACTTAATAGTACAATTAGTGCAAAGCACTTGCTTATCTGTTAGCTGTTCGGTTCCACAATGCAAACAAATATGTGGGTATAATAAATGAAAAAAAGAGGTTGCATATTCCCTTAGTTTATGCCAATAGCAAAGAAGCACTAGAAAAATAATCGGTAAGCTTCGTCTACTCTTTCAATAGGAATAATTTGAATCGCATATTTTTTAGGTTCTAGTCCCTTCTTATTAAAACCGGAAATATATATTTTCTCAAAACCTAATTTTTCTGCTTCGCTTATTCTTTGTTGAATTCTGTTTACTGCACGTATTTCACCATTTAAACCAACTTCACCTGCAAAGCAAATGCCTTGTGGCAAAGGGATGTCTTCGTAGGAAGAAAGCAATGATAAAATAATGGCAAGGTCTAAGGAAGGATCTTCAATTTTCAAGCCGCCTGCAATATTTACAAAAACATCTTTCATGCCAAAAGCAAATCCGCCACGTTTTTCCAAAACAGCAAGAAGTAATTGTAGCCTCCTTAAATCAAAACCTGTTACGGTTCTTTGGGGTGTACCATAAACACTCTGCGTTACCAATGCTTGTACTTCAATTAATAATGGACGCATACCTTCCATAGAAGCAGCAATAGTACTTCCGCTTAGTGATTCATTTCTTTGGGCAATTAAAAAAGCAGAAGGGTTTGTCACTACACGCATTCCTTCTCCTGTCATTTCATAAATTCCTAATTCACTAGTGCTTCCAAATCTGTTTTTTAAAGTACGTAACATTCTGTAAGCATAGTGTCGGTCACCTTCAAATTGAAGTACCGTGTCCACCATATGTTCTAATATTTTTGGACCAGCAATAGTGCCTTCTTTAGTGATATGCCCAATTAAAAAAACAGGGGTGCCCGTTTCTTTTGCAAAACGTTGAAATTCCGCGGCAGTTTGTTTTATCTGTGAAACACTACCTGCAGCTGCTTCAATTAAATTCGATTCTAAGGTTTGTATTGAATCCACAATGACTACCGTTGGTTTCAATTTTTTTATTGCCTTGAAAATTGCGGTTGTATGTGTTTCGGTAAGTAAATAAAAATTTTCATTTTGCAATTTCAACCGGTCGGCACGCATCTTAATTTGTTGAATACTTTCCTCCCCGCTTATGTACAACACTACTTGGTCCTTCATCATTAAGCCTTGTTGCAAAAACAAAGTACTTTTTCCAATGCCTGGTTCTCCGGCAACTAATATAATAGAGCCTAATACAATGCCGCCGCCTAAAACCCTATTTAATTCTTCGTCCGCACTGCTTATTCTTTTTTCAGATTGGCTATTTACTTCGTTTATTGAAATTACTTCAGTACCCTTTTGTTGGTTAGTGTAGCCTTCCCATGGGGTTTCTTTTTTCTCCCCTTTTTCCACTATTTCTTCGGTAAATGTGTTCCATTCGTTACATGATGGACACTTCCCAGCCCATTTAGCTGATTCATAACCACAATTATTGCAAAAAAATGCCGATTTAGACTTGCTCATGCAGTAAAGATACTTTCATATCTTATTATAGAAATGGTATTTGCCGAAGAAGGTTATTTTTAGTCAAAATATCTAAAATATAAAAAATACGTTATATAT
>JBEDKT010000187.1:0-2912 GCA_041172025.1 Bacteroidota bacterium | reverse complement strand
GAACAGGAATTCCTTCAGTAATACAAACTACTAAAGCAATACCAGCTTCGGCTGCTTCCATTATTGCATCGGCTGCAAATGCAGGAGGTACAAAAATAATACTCACATTAGCACCAGTATTTTTAACTGCGTCTGCTACTGTATTAAAAACGGGTCTATCTAAATGTGTAGTACCGCCTTTACCTGGTGTTACACCACCTACTAATTGAGTGCCATATTCTATCATCTGGCTTGCATGGAAACTACCTTCTGTACCGGTAAAACCCTGTACAATTATCTTCGAGTTTTTGTTAACTAATACTGACATTGGGACTGAATTTGTTATTTGTGCCGCAAAAATAGGCTAAACAGGGTTTTTTTACCCTTATTTCTTAACAAAAATTCCATGTTTTTTTATAAATGACTTGCAAGTAGTACTTTTGTCGCTCGGAAAGACAAACAAAAATTAAATTTATGGCAACAACATCAGACATCAGTCGCGGGATGATTTTAAAATTGGACAATAATTTATACTCTGTAGTAGAGTTTGGAGAGAACAAAACAGCACGCGCTGCTGCTAAAATTTGGGCTAAGCTTAAAGGGGTTGATAACAAAAGGTCTATTGAAAAAACATGGAATAGTGGTGAAACCATTTATCCTGTTCGTGTAGAAAAGAAGACTTTTCAGTTCTTATATAAGGATGATAGCGGTTTTAACCTTATGAATAACGAGACTTTTGAGCAAATTGTTATGGCAGAAGAAATGATTGACGCACCTCAGTATTTAATTGAAGGAGCTGAAGTATTTGTATTTATGAATACAGAAACTGAAATGCCAATAGGTGCGGAGTTGCCAGAAAAAATTGACGTATTAATTACTTATTGCGAAAATGGCGTTAAAGGCGATACAGCTACACGTGCTTTAAAAGCAGCTACGCTTGAATCTGGCGCAACTGTAATGGTTCCTTTATTTGTGAATGAAGGGGAGAAAATCAAGATTAATACAAAAAATGGTGAATACGTAGAAAGAGTAAAGTAATCATTTACATTACGATTATATTAAATAGGGAACCAGTCGGTTCCCTATTTTTATGCCCAAAACGCTTGTTTTTGATAAAAAAAGCCCCTTTTTTAGCTAAAATCAATAAAAAAGCCCCAAATTTACCCCAAATTGCCAAACATGGACTTAAAACAAATTCACGACTTAATTAAGGTTGTAAACAAAAGTAATATTGGAGAAATTAGTATCGAGGATAAAGATGGTAAAGTAACCATCAAGCAAAAGGAAGATAAAATCACAGTAAGTTCAGTCCCTGCTCAAATGTATGCTGCTCCTGCAGCTGCACCAGTGAATGCTGTTGCGCCTGTTGCTGCAACTCCTGCTGTCGTTCCAGTTGCCGATAACTTAATAACTATCAAAAGCCCAATGATTGGCACTTTTTACCGTCGTGCTGCACCTGATAAGCCATTAATGGCTGAAGAAGGGACAGAAGTAACACCAGGTAAAGTAGTTTGTATAATAGAAGCCATGAAGCTTTTCAATGAAATTGAAAGTGAAATAAAAGGCACTATCGTAAAAGTGTTAGTTGAAGATGCTAGCCCAGTTGAATACGACCAACCATTGTTCTTGGTTCAACCAGCATAGGACAGCCCCATTGTCAAACTTAAATTTACAAAATGTTTAAAAAAATATTGATAGCCAATCGTGGCGAAATTGCTTTGCGTATAATTAGAACTTGCAGAGAAATGGGTATTAAAACAGTAGCCGTTTATTCTACAGCCGATAAGGATAGCTTGCATGTGAAATTCGCCGATGAGGCAGTTTGTATTGGAGGTCCAAAAGGCCAGGATTCTTATTTAAACATCCCGCATATAATGGCAGCTTGTGAAATTACCAATGCTGATGCTGTGCACCCTGGGTATGGATTCTTAGCAGAGAACGCAAAATTTGCTCAAATTTGTGCCGACCATGATATTAAGTTTATTGGACCCACTCCTGAGATGATTAATAAAATGGGAGACAAAATTACAGCAAAGGACACCATGATAAAAGCAGGTGTTCCAGTTGTGCCAGGAAGCGAGGGGTTACTTGAGGACGTTGATGCAGCTAAAGTATTAGCGAAAAAAATAGGGTATCCTGTAATTATTAAAGCTACAGCAGGTGGTGGTGGTAAAGGAATGCGTGTAGTTTGGGCAGAAGAGGAAGTAGAAAAAGCATATAGTGCTGCAAAAATGGAAGCAGGAGCATCATTTAAAAATGATGGCCTTTACATGGAAAAATTTGTAGAAGAACCAAGGCATATTGAAATACAAGTTGCTGGCGACCAATTTGGAAATGTTTGTCATTTAAGTGAACGTGATTGTTCAATTCAAAGAAGACACCAAAAATTAGTTGAGGAATCTCCTTCACCATTTATGACTCCCGACTTACGTCAAAGAATGGGGGATGCTGCTATTAAAGCGGCAAAAGCAATTAATTATGAAAGTGTGGGTACGGTAGAATTTTTAGTAGACAAGCACCGTAATTTTTATTTCATGGAAATGAACACACGTATTCAAGTTGAACATTGTGTGACGGAAGAAGTGGTTGGTTATGACTTAGTAAAAGAGCAAATTAAAATAGCCGCAGGCGAGAAAATTTCTGGGAAAAGTTACGAACCTAAACTGCATGCAATTGAATGTCGTATTAATGCCGAAGACCCATACAATGATTTCCGACCTTGTCCTGGTAAAATAACGGTATTGCATACTCCAGGCGGGCATGGCGTAAGGATTGATAGTCATGTGTATGCTGGATACGTTATTCCTCCTTACTATGATTCAATGATTGGTAAATTAATTACCATCGCGCAAACGCGTGAGGAAGCTATTAACACTATGTATCGTGCATTAAGCGAGTATGTAATAGAAGGAGTACACACAACCATTCCTTTT
>JBEDKT010000186.1:0-3539 GCA_041172025.1 Bacteroidota bacterium | reverse complement strand
CTTAAAATATCATTTTGCTTCTTTGAAAAAGCAGGAGATTGATAAGTACTATAACTATAGGCCATATCAAAATTAACTTTTAAGGAAGGGTTAATAGTAAAGAACATGGGGTTAACAAATTCAAAGGAGGTATTGGTCTCTTTAGACTCCCCAATAAAATGGTCAAAGCTTAAAGTAGGTTTAAACGTAACTAATTTATTATTTGTATTGAAATTAAGCCAACTTACACTTGCGCCAATAGTTGTACTTTTTTGTAAAAAATTATTAATTGGCAAAAATGAAGTATCGGATACTTGTCCATATCTATAACGATTGTGGTGATCGTAAAAAACCTGTGCTTGTAAATGATTTACCGAATCCAATTTAAAATCACCGATATATTTTAATGCTTCTTTGTTTGCTTTTTGTAAATGATGTAAACCTTGGTAAGCTTCATACCCGCCAGTAATAGTATGAGTGTGTTGCTTTCCGTCAATGATACTATAGTTAATGCCAACTTCGGTTTGGTAAAAATTACCATACCCTAATGTCAGTTGACCAGATTTAGTTGAAGCGATTGGTTTAATTAGTTTAATGGCGCGTGGAACCAATGAAATAGGCTTGTATTGGAAGGTTAAATTCTGGCTTGGTACTTGGTAGTTTAATGAAAGTGTAGTAGTGTCGTTTGTAAAGGAAGCGTTGCCAAAATTCATTTTTGCAACATTTTTTAATTGCGGTTTAAAGGCAGATATAATAGTTATTGTTTTTTCAGGAACTTGTTCAGCAACTGGATTTGATACAGGTGTTGACACCACTTCAGCTAAATCTGCAAGTTTTATGGTGTTATAACCTACAGTATTTGTAACCGACTTTTTTGCCGATTTAGATTTTGCAGTTTTCTTAGTTTGTTTTGCTTTCTTCTTTTTAGCTTGTTTGGACTTTTTCTTTTTTGTCCCAGTTTTTTTTACTTGTTTAACACCTTGTGCTGATTTAGTTGACTTTTGTTTTGCAATTACATGATTGTTGAAGTAACATAAAATGAAAAGTAAAAAGATATATTTATATAAGGGCTTCATAATAATTTGTATTTTTTCTATTTCACGTTAATTTGGTCTAACAATTGTAATGCGGTAAGTTTATCAGTAGCTATTTTCTTAAGCTCTTCGAAGTTGGCATTTTCAGCGACACTCTTGTAAGTGGAAATAGCATTAAAATTATCTTTCTGTGCTAAATAAATATCACCTAATAATATATAAACCTTTGTAACCCAATATTCAAAAGAAGCTTGCTTCTTTATCATTTCGAATGAAGTTTTTTCGGCGATAGCAAATTGCGATTGATGGTATTGAGTTTTAGCTAGATTATAGTGTGCCTCGGCAGTGTAGGATGAAGGTGCAGATTTAATAATCTTATGTAAGATAGAAATTGCTTTAGTAGTATCCTTTTCAATTAATGCATTGTTGTAAAGGATCATATTTGCCATTAAAATATCATCCTCCGCACTTGATTTTTCATTCAATATGGATTCAGCGACGGTAGCACTTTCTACCCACTTTTGTAATTTATATTGACAACGTAGTAATCCCCTATTTGCTTCTAACTTATTTTCTTGCTGTGTAGCACTTTGGCTTAATAAATTAAAATACAATTCGGCTTTGTCGAAAGCTTTAAAATTAAAATAATAGAGTCTAGCAGCTACCAATGCAGCTCGTTCTGCATATTTATTTGGTATTTGGTCGGCGACTTTAGCAAAATAGGCAGCAGCGGTATCAAATTGTTGCTGTGCATAAGCAATTTCAGCTATTAAATAGTTGGCTTCTAATTGGTTGGTTCCAGCAGGGAATAGTTGGTTGTATTTAACTAAACCAATTGAAGCTTCTGTATATTTCTTTTGTTCATATTTCAATATGGCCGACCTGAACACTAATGAATCTTGTTCGTTCGTTGATAATGGCTTATTATTTTCATTCATAAACTGAACGAATAATTCTGGTGTTTGGTTTTCAACGTAAATATTTCTTACAAATTCAATTGAATTCTCACTCTCTGCAGCATTAGGGAATGCTTTAAATAAGTCGTTAAAAGTATTTAAGGCCATTTCGTTTTTATCCAGGTTAAAATAAACAATACCAAGTTTGTAATAAGCTTGCGGATAGAAAGCGTTAGCATTCTTAGCTAATAATACCTGTGATAAAGGAGCAATTGCAAGTTGAAAGTTTTCTTGACTTACATAAGTATCAGCTAATTCAATTCTAGCGTCATTTATGTAGTTTGAATTAGCATAGTCGTTAATGAAATCATTTAGTAGATTAATTTTTTCTTTTGTTTTTCCGAGTCCTCCTAATAATATTGATTTTTGTAAAGTGGCATAATCAATATTATCCCATCCAAAATCAATTATTTTTTGATAGGTTATTAAAGCAGGCTTTAAATTCTTTTGCATCATTTGACAATCAGCCGTTCTTGTAAATGCATCCTTTTGGTATTTTTCATAATTCATAGGAATGGTGCCTATTAATACCTTGTTAAAAATAGTGATTGCCTTTTGGTAGGCGCCTAATTTTAAATAGGCGTACCCTAAGCTATAATTTGCATGCTGAATGGACACTTCCCCTAGTTCAATGGGACTTTCTAAATATTGTTCCAAATAGGTTATTGATTCTTCAATCCTGCCTAATTTATAAGCTAATTCACCTAACCAAAAACTAGTCAATGCAATAACTTTCCCATTATAAGGCGTTGTGTATGCTTTTTTAAATAGTTCAAATGCCTTGTCGGTCTGTCCGTCATTCAAATATAAACAAGCACGACCATATAGAATTGTTGGATAAACAAGCATTAAAGGGGCAGTTGGATTTTCTATACTTTGGTATGCTTCTAAAGCTTGTACAAAATTATTATTTAAACTAAGTGAAGTCACCCATAATGCTCTAGCCTCTTCTACATAAATAGACGATGGATAACTTTCCATGAATTTATCTAATGCGCTAATAGCCGTACTATATTCCTTAAGGGCTGCACTTAATTTGCCATAATTAAAGGAAGACACTTCTTTTTGCGATAAATTTTGACTCTTAGTGGCACATAATAAAAACGCGTTTCTTGCGCCACTTAAATTGTCTACTTTTAAATAGCTAGTGGCTAATAAATACATGCTATTTTGACCAAGAGAATCCTCGGCATTAGCTAATTGCTTAAAACCATTAATTGCCTTTTCCCATTGCTGTGCTTCGAAATAACAAAAAGATAGTTGGTATAAATCTTGAAAATCAACGCTTTTTTTAGTTGCAACAAAATTTTCTAAATAAGGTAATGCACGTGCATATTCTTTCTTGTCAAATAATAAATGACCAAGTAATTGTTCTAAATCTGATTTATAAAACTGATTCCCCTTGGCTAAAGCGCTTTCGCAATTTGAAATCGCAGCCTCAATATCACCCATTAAATAATGTAATTGGCTAATGTAAAATGGCGTAAGTGTATTATAAGATGTACTCTCTGAAGCAATTTTAAAACAGGTCATTGCCAATGGGAAATTCTTTTGTTGTAATCCTATAAAG
>JBEDKT010000185.1:0-2793 GCA_041172025.1 Bacteroidota bacterium | reverse complement strand
ACCTATAATAGTTGAATAAATAAATATAAAATTTGATGAATTAGCGTTTAAAAATTTAATAAAACAATTATTTGACAGTTTATTAAAAGAAAATAATTGCTTTTAGGATTTAAAAACATTGATTTAAAAATCCTAATTCAAATAGATTAGTTGCAATTGGAGCATTAGGATTATTGTTTCCTTATAAAATTGTTTAATCACTATAAACCGTATTTCCCTTTGGTAGCATTAAAAATTTGCATGATTTCAGCTTCGGTTATTGCTCTGCTGTAGATAAGCACTTGAGGTATATTGCCCTTGAAGATTTGACCAGTTCCACCACCACTCCATTCACCTATTGCTATAGAAGTACCACTTAAAGCAGCTGCGGAAACGGTATTAGAAATTTTATTGGTAATGCCGTCACCATAAATAGTATGCGTTGTGCCTGACCTTACAGAAGTTAAAAAATGCCACTGGCTGTCTGGTAAAGTTAAATAGATACCAAAAGGCGAAGGACTTTCTTTTATTCCACCACCCCATTGATTTGGAGTAGTCCCATTTTTTCCTAACCAAAACCCATTTATATAATTATTATCAACTAAACGTCCATAAGTAGAAGAGCCGTTGTCTTTATACCAAACACACACTGTAAAGTCTGTGAAAGTCGGATTATAATTTGTTTGTACCCTATCGTCAATTCCATCAAATACCATAGTACCGCCATTAGCACTATTGAAAGTTGCACCATTTAATAAAGTTCCATTATTACTGCTACCGCTTAAATCAGTCCAAGTAGTACCCGTACCTGAATAACTAGATGAATTGCTTGCATCTAAATTTAAAACCAAACCACTCGTAGCAATGCTACCACTAACTTTCCCATCTACAAAATTAGAAACACAAGTTCCATTTAATGTAAACCCAGACAACGTTGCATTGTATGCACTTCCAGTTGCAGTAGCACTATTTACTAAAGTAGTAATTGCCGTATTACTTCCACAAGAAACGCCTTCGTTGAATTTAAAATAGGCAACCAAACCACTTTCACTACCCACTAACTCATTGTTCATAGAGGCTTGAATTTCAGCACCTGTTTTAGCCACATTCCAAATTCTTAAATCATCAAAACTTGCACTCGGAGCAGGATCACCCCATCCCCAATTACTACGACCAATATAGTTGTTGTTTCGAATAACATTAGCAGGAGCAGGAAAATTAGCCGAACCAGATGCTACACCATTAATGTAAATAGTTGCTGTAGTACCTGATAATGTAGCCGCTAAATGTGTCCATTGATTTAGTGGAATTTGATCGTTTGCCTGAAATTGGGCACCACCAACATAAAAACCTGGTTTTCCCGATGTGCCAACCGAAGTTCCTAACAATACATTATTACTACCAGCTCCATTACCAAAATCAATAATTCTACTCCAATTGGTATGGGCAGTTGGTTTCACCCAGCACTCAATAGTTAAATCACCCGAAAAATAAGTTGCAGCAGGTAACGAGGCATAATTTTGCAAACTGGTATTAAAATTCAATGCATTGGCCTGAGATGTAGCTACAGCTGTTAGCGCTACATAATTATTATTTCCACGAAAAAAAGCATGCTGCGCATGGGAAGTAATTACAGTGAACAATAGTAGTATGCTAAAATATTTTCTCATGAGTTAGTAGTAATTTATATTATTACAAGCCGAAGCGTGTTTTAGAATTATTGAAATTTTGCAACACTTCAGAGGAAAGTAATGCCCTGTTATGTACTTGGAAAATACTTATAGCACCGTTCCACATGTAGGTAGTATTGTTACCCCCAATATATAATGTCGTATTGGAAGATGCATTTCTATACCGCGCTGTTCCGTAAAATAACCCATCGTAATACAAGGTTGCAATGTTTGCAACTGCATCATTTACGACAACATAATGATGCCAATTTCCGTTTGCTGCAGTTGAAGGTATACTCCCAAACGGATTAGCTTGGGAATCCCAAATATTCCAACATAACCAACCATTAGAAAAAAACAAATCTGGTCCAGATCCATTGTTCCCCGCATTGAATAACATATTATTGGAACTTGTATTTGTTGATTTTGCCCAAACCGAAAAGGTACACGAAGCGGCTTTAGTAATTGTAGCATTTACATATGTATTGGATCCGTTAAAAACAAAATTACCACCACTAGTAGCACTATATATTGGGTTATTTATTAAAGTACCATTATTACCATTCCCGCTTAAATCATTCCAAGTGGTTCCAATACCAGAATAACTTGTAGGATTAGCAGCATCTAAATATAAAACAAGTCCATTCGTAATTAATTCAGGTGCTTGAAATGCAACTACTGGCGCTACATAATTATTATTCCCACTAAAGAACGAGTGTTGGGCATTTAATAGGAATGCAAAAAAAAGGATGAATATGGTGAGGAGTTTTTTTATCTTATTAGTTTTTATCATTATTTATTTTTTTAACGAACCGACACCTAATAATTCTTTAGTCTTTGATACAGCGACAGGAGAATCCATAAGATCTAGGAAATGCAACCGTGCCTGCGCCAACATGAATATACATTATGAAACTATTAGCTCCGTCAACAGTACTTGACCAATAGTCACCATTGAGACCTTCATTCGTTACCGCTCCATTGGAATAATTTCGGAAGCCAGGCGTTGGTAACTTCAAAGTAGAAGCAAAACCACCTTCTTTATTTTGGCTACTCCAACTTGCAATTTCTGTTTCCCATTCTGCTTTTGTTGGTATTCTATATCCAGAAGGACAAGGATTATTGATCCCAGTTACAACCTGCC
>JBEDKT010000184.1:0-3112 GCA_041172025.1 Bacteroidota bacterium | reverse complement strand
AATTTAACTGCAGGACGTGCTGACATTAGCTTATCCGCTGTGTACACAGGTGCTGGATGGGTGTATGAAATTAAGCGTGCGCTTAAAACTAGTGATGTCTTAAAACAAGATGTTGACTTTACAAGCTTAGCTGATTTCCCATTTGGATTGGCAATTTGGAATAGAAGTAACTATCAACATGGTTTACAAACAGGTTTATTGTTGAAATTCCAAAAATAAAAAGGTAACTGACTGTTTTACATAAAAAGAAAAATATCATGTTTAAGAAAAAAACAGCAATATTAATATCCGGGTTGGTTACCAGTATCATATTAGGTTTATCAGGATGTTCAAAGACGGTTACGATTGTCGAAAATCCGGGGAGTGCCATTACTAAAACAATGAGCTTCAAGGACGATATCGTTCCAGTATTCGAGAAAAGTTGTAACGCAAGTGGATGTCATGCTACAGGTGGTAAAGCACCTTTGCTGACTGCTACTAGTGCATATACATCGCTATCGGTTGGAAATTATTTTAAAGCTACCGATCCTGATAACAGTTTATTAATGTTATGGTTGAATGGTAAAAAATCTCCTGCAATGCCAATTGGCGCAGGGCCGGACCAAGAAATAAATGCAAAGATTTATGCATGGATTAAACAAGGTGCCAAAAACAATTAAATCAATTACAATGAAAAAAAGAAATATCCATCTGTTGTTAACTGGCCTGCGTACTTTGGTGCTGCTAGCTTGTACACTATTTATTGGTGGCAGTTTGATGGCACAAGAAACTCCAGAAGCTCCAGTGGCTAAAAAAGTTTCGTATACAAAAAATACATTCGGAGGAAATTTAATGGTAGATAACCAAACAGTAATAGTGCCCATTAAAGGAACATTCGAGTTTGCAATTAATCACCGTTTTGGAAATACTGCACAAGGCATTAAAGACTTGTACGGTTTATTTGGAACAGCAAATATGCGATTAGGATTTGCGTATGTTCCAGTTAAGGACTTACAAGTGGGCTTTGGTGCGAACAACTACAATATGATTGTAGATGCGAACATTAAATACGCACTTTTAAAACAAAAAACAGACAATAGTATGCCTGTGTCGGTTACTTACTTCGGTAGTGCTGCCATGGATACAAGAGCTGCAAACCCTGCGCTTCCAATTGTGAGCACATCGGATCGTTTTAGTTTCTTTAATCAATTGATGGTGGCTAGAAAAATGTGTGACAAGCTTTCAGTACAAGCTGCAATGAACTTCACTTATTTTAATAATGTAGAAGGTTATTATGACGCGCATAATGTGATTCAATCTAAAATGAAGAATGATCATTTATCATTTTCATTAGCAGGTCGTTATAAAATTGCCGATAAAACAGCAATTATCTTAACATATGACCAGCCATTAACACAACATCCAATGAACAATCCTCGTCCCAATATTAGTGTTGGCTTGGATATGAATTCAAGTGGTCATGGGTTCCAAGTATTTGCAGGCAACTACAACAATTCTATTCCTCAATACAACACTATGTTTAATCAAAATGACTTCCGCCAAATTGGGCAATGGGTTATTGGATTTAACATGACAAGATTGTGGAATTTCTAAACTATTATTCTAATGGGAAATAATAACCAAAAAGACAGGAGCCGAAGAGGCTTCCTGTCTTTACTGGTTTCCGACAAGGAACCAATTAAGCCAACTGAAATAAGTGATGACGAGGAAATGGTAAAAATGCTTACTGCCGACGGCCAATTAGTACAGGTAAAAAAATCTGTATTAGAAGCTGCTTCAAAAAAACAAAAAGCAACCAATCAAGAAATTTACCAATGGATGAACAACCCGTCCAAAGAAAACAATTTATAGTTGATCCTATTTAAATCGGCATAATGAAACAACAAGAAGAAGACATTAACGAAAATAGCAGGAGAGGTTTTTTAAAAACTGCAGCAGTAGCAACTGTTGCTGCTACTGCATGTGGAAGCCTAGCATGCTCATGTTCCTCTAGTAAAAACGAAGCTCCGGTTGGCCAGAAAGTAAAACTACTTTCACCAGACGGGGAAATTGTTGAAATTGATTCCGCCTACCTGAATCATCAGGAGCATATGGCTATCGTTTCAAAGTTAGAGGCAAGAGAAGGTATGGCCGGCAAGAAGTTTGTAATGGTAGTTGACCTTTCAAGATGCAAAAACGCACGTAAGTGTGTAGCTGCTTGTCAGAAATGGCATTACCGTCCCGAAGAAACTGAGTGGCTTACGGTTAAGCTAATGCAAGACAGTGAAAAATCTGCTCCTTACTGGTTTCCAAAACAATGTTTCCATTGTGACAATCCTCCTTGTGTTAAAGTGTGTCCTGTGGATGCCACTTTCAAAAGACAAGATGGTTTGGTTTTAATTGATAACGAACGTTGTATTGGTTGCAAATTTTGTATGGCAGCTTGTCCTTATTCAACGCGTGTTTTTAATTGGGCAGAACCTAGTTTGTCACCAGCAATTGCCGAGTTGCAATATTCTCCTGAAACGGGCATTCCTGCAAAAATAGGTACCGTTGAAAAATGTGATTTCTGTCCAGACAGGTCAAGAGAAGGGTTGTTGCCACCATGTGTGGAAGCTTGTCCTAATGGCGTGTTTTATTTCGGCGACGAAAATGAAGACACTGTATCCAATGGCGATGAAACAGTAAGCTTTTCTCAGTTGATTAAAGACCGTGCCGCTTATCGTTTCCAAGAAGAATTAGGTACTAAGCCGCGCGTTTATTATTTACCACCAAAAGACCGTCAATTCCCTGTTGAAAGAGGCTATGAGGATTTATCGGATAAGTTAAAAGCAAGGTTCAAAGATGCTATTGAAGGTAAAGGGCATGCTGAATAAACAAATAGTGCTAGGAGTTTACAATTAACAATGAACACCAATTATTATGGAACTGAATCAATACCAAAAAGAACTGTTTGAAAGACAAAGGCCAGTAATAGAAACCTATGGCAAAAAAACTTGGGGCTGGACTATTTTTTTCCTTGTTTGGATTCTTATAGGAGGGTATGCTTTGTATTTACAAGTTGTCGACGGACATGCTGTTACCGGTATGAGAGATAATGTTGTATGGGGATTATATATTGCCAACTTTATTT
>JBEDKT010000183.1:0-4749 GCA_041172025.1 Bacteroidota bacterium | reverse complement strand
GATTTAAACAGATGTATGGTATTAATGAATGTATATAAAACCAGGTATTTACCTGTATTTGACGAATTCGAATTTAAAGGCGTGTTAACTATGAATGACTTAATGACGGAAATACTAGACGAAAAGAAATATGATTTATAAAAAACTATTGAATAATAACATCAATAATTTTAGCCTCACCTAGTGCTTGCATTTTTTCATTTACTCTTTCAATAATTTGTACTTTTTGAAAACCTAATTCGTTTTTTAATGGGCCTATACTTGTTTTAATAAATAATTTCTGGTCAAAAATGTAAATCTTATCGGTATACTTGGCAATGGTAGTACCCATAATTTCTTCCCACACTTCTTCAATTTGAACAGCGCGTATGCCCTTTTTCAATTTACTACTTTGAACAAATTGCTTTAATGCATCTCCTAATTTAAGTGTCGCCATATATATGCTAAATTAAGCAATTTAAATTTCAATAAGTTGATAGGTGTCAGTATGTTTACTTAATAATGCTTCCATTCTGTCCTTATGCGTGTCTGTAATAAATACCTGTCCGTCGGTTGAATTGCTAACCCAGGCTAATAATTGAAACATTCTGTTTTCATCTAACTTCTCAAAAATATCGTCCATTAATAAAATAGGAGAGAAGCCTTTGTACTTTTTTATAATTTTCCATTCAGCTAGCCTTAATGCAAACAATAAACTTTTTCGCTGTCCTTGGGAAGCCTCTTGCTTAAAGGATTGACCTTGAATAGTAATAAGTAAATCGTCCTTGTGCACTCCCACATTTGTCCTTTGTAAAATAGTATCCTTTGATAAAGATTGTTGAAGCAAATCACTAAAAGCATTTTCACTTAATAGGGAATGATATTGAATATGAACACTGTCATTGCTGCCAGCCAAATGCTGATATAAGGACAATACTTCGGGCAACAACTCCTTCATAAGGTCATTTCGATAATTAAATATGGGTAAACCATTCGCTATTAGTTGCTCATTTAAAGTTTCTAATAATAAGGTGTCCATAGTTCCCATTTCAGCCGCAATTTTTAAAAGACTATTTCTTTGAACTAGTACTTTATTGTATTGAATTAAATACTTTAAATATTCAGGGTAAATTTGCGAAAGTAAACTATCCACCAACCTTCTTCTTTCTTCACTCGATCCTGTTATTATTTGTACATCATCGGGCGCAATCATCACACAGGGGATTTTTCCAATATGTTGTGAATGCTTTGCATATAATTCTTGATCGTAATAAAATTCTTTTTTTAAATTTTCACGAAGTATACATGTTATCGGCACTGTTTCGTTGTTAATAGTATACTGACCGTCAATTCTAAGGCCTTGATAAGCGTGATGTACATTTTGTGCGTCGGGACGGCTAAAATAACTTTTTGTAAAGGACAAATAATAAAGCGCGTCCAATACATTCGTCTTGCCCGTTCCATTTTGTCCCACAATCCCAACAATACGTTGCGTAAAATTAAATTGCTGCTGAATGTAATTTCTAAATTGAACCAATGAAAGTTGTTGAATCCCCACCATGACCGCAAATTACAAAGGGAATTGTTTCGGGCCATTTAAAATTCAAGAAAAGGGTGTAATTTTATTAAAATGTTAAGGAATGACCCTTATTAGTGAGCAACAACTCCCAAGTATTATTAAACGATTAGCCCACCAGCTTTTGGAAACCTACCCAGGTTTAACCAATGCGGTAATAGTTGGTTTACAGCCTAGAGGAGTATATTTAAGTGATAGAATAGTAGCTGCATTGCACCAGGAACTGCCTGCAGACCAAATACAGTATGGAAAATTAGATATTACATTTTATAGGGATGATGTTAGAAGAGAATTACACCTAGGTACACAAACCGACCTGCCTTTCGAAATTGAAGGCAAAACGGTCATTTTAATTGATGATGTTTTATTTACTGGAAGAACTATCCGAGCTGCTTTAGATGCTTTATTGGCATTTGGACGTCCTTCCAAAGTTGCTTTATGCGTGTTGGTTGACCGAAAACCAAGTAGGGAATTGCCCATCCAGCCTGACTTTACGGGCAAAGAGATGGTGGATATTACCCCTTACAAAGTTAAAGTTCGCTGGAAAGAAAATGACGGTGTGGATGATGTTATCTTGTTAGATCAATAAAAATATATTAATTTCGTTTTTTAATGGCACTATCTACCAAACATCTTCTTGGTATCAAGGACCTCACCACTGAGGATATACAACTTATTTTATCTACTGCAGGTCAATTTAAAGAGGTTTTACAAAGACCCGTAAAAAAAGTTCCCACTTTAAGAGATATCACTATTGTGAATCTTTTTTACGAAAATTCAACCCGCACTAGGATTTCTTTTGAATTAGCAGAAAGGCGTTTATCTGCTGATACTGTAAATTTCACTGTTTCCAATTCCTCAGCTGCTAAAGGAGAAACACTTTTAGATACTGTAAATAACATTTTAAGCATGAAAGTGGATATGGTTGTGATGCGACATAGTGCATCCGGCGCTCCACATTACTTAGCAAAACACATTGATGCTGCAATTATTAATGCTGGTGACGGAATTAATGAACACCCCACCCAGGCTTTACTTGACGCCTTTTCAATGGAAGAGAAGTTAGGTAAACTAGCCGGTTTAAAAGTGGCGATAATCGGGGACGTAATGCATAGCAGGGTTGCGCTGAGCAATATTTATTTATTAAAGAAAATGGGCGCCGAAGTGATGGTTTCTGGGCCACCTACTTTAATCCCAACTTACTTGCAAGAAGCAATGGATATTCAGGTAGAATATAATATTGACAAAGCCTTGGCTTGGTGCGACGTAGCCAATGTGCTTAGGATTCAATTAGAACGTCAGAATCAGCCTTTATTCTCATCCCTGAGAGAATATAACCTAGCTTATGGAATAACCACAAATCGCCTTAATAAGCTAAATAAGCAAATTGTCATAATGCATCCTGGACCAATTAACCGAGGTGTGGAAATGGATAGTGATGTAGCAAACAGCGCCCATTCCATAATTTTGGATCAGGTTGAAAATGGGGTAGCAGTGAGAATGGCTTGCTTGTACTTACTAGCTGGCCGATCTAATCCTGCCTAATGGTTGTTTGTTTTAAGAAATTTCTTACTTTTAGCACATGCAAAGAATCTGCTTATTCCCCGGCACTTTTGATCCCGTAACTTTAGGACATACCGACATCATTGACCGTTCACTTCCCTTATTTGATAAGATTATAGTTGGCATAGGTATAAATGCTGCTAAAGAACCAATGTTTACTGCAGACCAACGCAAACTTTGGTTTGAAGAAATTTACAAAGACCAACCAAAAGTAGAAGTAGCTATTTATGATGGCTTAACTATTCATTTTTGTGAATCTATAGGAGCACGTTTTATCCTTAGGGGTATTCGCTACGTGAGTGATTTTGAATATGAAAAAACAATTGCAGACGCCAATAGGACAATGGACAGAAATATTGAAACCTTCTTCCTTACTGGTGAACCTAAATTCACTTCAGTGGCTTCGACCATTGTACGTGATATAATAAGAAATGGAGGAGACGCCTCGCCATTCTTACCAGACGCGGTTATTCGCTCCTTGAACAAATAAAAAAAAGCAAAATACTTAATTAAAAGCCTCTCATTTTTTTGGTATAGGCGTCAATCACTTCTCTTATATTGTCATAGGTATGTGATAAACAATGCGCCGAATTTTCGAGTGTGTTCCATTCAATTCCTTCAATGTCTTCGGTAGTTTGAGGAACCCCTTCTTGCATTTCATTAATGGTCATATGAAACCAATAAGCACGTTTAATAACTTCCTCCTTTAGGTGCTCATCAAAATAGGTATGATTCGTGAAATTTAATAATTCATGCAGCTGAATATTTACCAAGCCGGTTTCTTCTTCCACTTCCCGCACTGCACAAGTTTGGATAGTTTCTCCTTCCTCTAATTTCCCTTTTGGCAAATCCCAAAATCCACGCCTAAATATCCATAAAATCTGTTTTTTAGGATTGGTAACCAAGCCTCCTGCTGCTATAATTTGTTTTGGCATAAAAATGTGTATAGTATTTAGTAACTCTTGGGCCTATTTTAGCAATTAGCCTTTAATTTCGCGTCCAAGATAAATAACTATTATGACTAACGAAAAAGCCGTTGCCGAAAAACTACTCCAAGTAGGTGCTGTAAAATTAAGTCCAAAAGATCCATTTACATGGGCAAGTGGCTGGAAAAGTCCAATTTATTGCGATAATAGAAAAGTTTTGTCTTTCCCTTATGTTAGAGACTTTATTAAAAGTGAGATGTGTAATGTGATTTTTGAAAAGTTTGATGGGGCTGATATGTTAGCAGGTGTTGCTACAGCGGGCATACCATGGGGTGCAATGGCTGCGGACCAACTAAAACTTCCTTATATATATGTACGCCCAAAACCAAAGGAGCACGGTTTAGGCAATCAAATTGAAGGAGCTTATTCAACTTCTAATAAAATATTAGTAATTGAGGATTTGATATCAACAGGTAAAAGTAGTTTACAAGTTGTAGACGTGTTGAGAAACGCTGGTTTAGAAGTGGTTGGCATGGTTTCAATATTCACCTACGGTTTTAATGTTGCAGAAGAAGCATTTAAAGCTGCTGGCGTACCTTATTATTCATTAACCAACTACTCAAGCTTAATTGACTTGGCTGTTGAAAAAGGGGATATAGACGCTGCTACGCAACAAACTTTAATGCAATGGAGAGAAAGCCCTTC
>JBEDKT010000182.1:0-7129 GCA_041172025.1 Bacteroidota bacterium | reverse complement strand
GTATGAAATATGTAGGTTTACTATTAATAAGTTCTTTTTTTTATTTCCTAGCAGGCGCACAAGCAAAGGACGCCTACACTGATTCAGTAAATGATTGGCATAAGATGCGTATTCAATATTTAATGAAGCCAGATGGTTGGTTAAATTTAGAAGGCTTGTTTTGGCTACAAAAAGGGAAAAACACATTCGGGCAAGCGGAAGAAAATGATTGTAGGTATATTAATCCTAACCCTAATGCTGTATTCTTTCCAAGCCATTTAGGTGATTTTATATATGAGGGCGATAGTGTAGTATGGGCTAGTAGTGACAAATATGCTGTTACCATAGACAAGCAACTAGTAGTTGGAGGTAAAAAGGCCTTAGTTTTTAAAGAAAAAGGGTACAGCCCAATTGCCGAATGGGGCCAGTTTTCATGGACTATAATTAAGCGGGAAGAAAAAGTGGGTGTCCGCTTTCGAAACTTAAAATCCTTAAACCTTTCACAATTTAAAGGGATTGAACGTTTTGCTATTAATGCCAACTGGCGCGTAAAAGCAAAATTAATACCACCAACCCAAGATTTCCTAATGATTACCAATGTACTAGGCCAAACCACCCCTTCTAAGAATGGGGGAAAATTGGTTTTTACACTGTTTGGTAAAGAATTTTCGCTTGATGTAATGGAAGAGGGAGGCAAAACCCTTTTTATCACATTTGCGGATGAAACAGCTGGTAAAACAACATATGGTGCAGGTCGCTTTATTGATGTGATAAGACCAGATAGTGAAGGGAATACTGTTATTGATTTTAATTTAGCTTATAATCCTCCTTGTGCATTTACTGAATTTGCAACCTGCCCGCTTCCTCCAGTTCAAAATCGTTTGGCAATTGCAATTACTGCCGGAGAAAAAAATTACGGACATCACTAATCGGTCCTTAACTTTGGCCCCAGATGTTAAACAATGTTCCCAATTCAAATTTGCCCATTGCTGTAATAGGCTTAGGTTATGTTGGCTTGCCATTAGCGATAGCGTTGGCGACCAAATACCAAGTTATTGGATTTGATATTAACGAACAACGTGTAGGCGATTTAATAAAGGGCATCGACCACACCCTGCAATGCAGTGGAGACGAAGTATTAACAAACAAAGCGCTTTCATTTACTACCAGTATAGGGGACATTAGCCAATGCGGCATATACATAATTACGGTTCCTACACCGGTGGACGTAAACAAATTACCTGATTTAAGTTTTTTATTAAGCGCAAGTGAAATGGTAGGCAGTGTGCTTAAACAAGGTGATATTGTGATTTATGAAAGTACAGTATATCCCGGTTGCACCGAAGAAGACTGCGTCCCCGTATTAGAAAAAACAAGTGGCTTACAATTCAATAAAGATTTTTATTGTGGCTATTCTCCCGAGCGTATAAACCCAGGTGATAAAGTAAACACACTTACTAAAATTAAAAAACTAACATCGGGGTCTACACCTGAAGTGGCAACACTAATAGATAATTTATATGCAAGTATAATAACAGCGGGAACCTACAAGGTCACTAGTATAAAAGTTGCGGAAGCTGCTAAGTCCATTGAAAATGCACAACGAGATTTAAATATTTCCTTCGTTAATGAATTGGCTTTAATTTTTGACAAGATGGGTATTGACACACATGAAGTATTAGACGCCGCATCTACAAAATGGAATTTTTTACCATTCAAGCCTGGCCTAGTGGGAGGACATTGTATTGGTGTTGACCCCTATTATTTAGCGCATAAGGCAATAAGCTTAGGCTATAATCCGCAAGTAATATTATCGGGAAGAAATGTAAATGATAAAATGAGCAATTTTGTCACCGATAAAGTAATTCAGTTATTAACTAAAAATAACATTCATATTAAGGGGGCAAAGGTTTTATTATTGGGCGTTACTTTTAAAGAACATTGTCCTGACATAAGAAATTCAAAAGCATTTGACATTTACCAACAGCTTGCGGAAAAAGGCTTACAGGTTGACGCGTTTGACCCTTTTGCAAATGCCGAAGAAGTTTTTACAAAGCATCAAATAAAACTAGTCACAAATTTAGTAAAGTATGACGCTATCGTATTAACGGTTGCACATGATTTTTTTAAGTCATTAAATTATACATCATTAAAACTTTCCGATAACAGTGTTATATACGATACCAAAGCATTTTTAGACAAAAAAATAGTTACAGCAAGGCTGTAACTATTTTAGGGCAAAGCAAGTTCGCTTCCTTTGTTATTTAAATCCTATTGAATAGGATGGTAAACGCGTTCCGCATTTTTTATTATTTCTGATTTATCTAAAGTCATTTTTTTAACTTGCTGTGCTTGGTACATTGCACGTTGGTCGTTATAATGTTTGTCTCCTTTATTGTAACTAGCCCCAAAAGTATTTACGGTTTCAATTAAAGGTAAGCCACCATTTTTAGGAAACTTAACAAAGCCAATATAGGCATCACCACTATTCATTTTTCTTTTGTCTTTTCCAAAAGGCTCCGACATCACCGCTGCTAACACATCTGGCATACCACCCTGTGCCCAGTTTTCGTCTCCACGCACTAAGCGTTGTATATCCCCTAAAGTTAAATTAGTGGTGCCATAATTGTTTTGTAGGAAATCGTATATAATTTGGTACACTTTTACAGCTTCTTCCAAAGTAAGTTTATCATTTTTCCTTCCTTGCATAACCACCCCCACGTTGTAGTAGGCTAAATTATAAATTAGCGCACCCTTACTTTCTGCAATTGCATTGTGGTCCCATTGTTTTAATTCAGTAATGATAGAAGCTAACTGAGGGTGCTTAGTTTCGTCTACTAAAAATAAGGAGTCAGCATTGAATCCATATGGGTAAAGAATAGGACTAGGTAACCTGCGATCAAATTTGATACGTTTTAAATCATCGTAAGAAATTTTATTTAAGGAATCAATTAGGTCTTTAGCACGTCTGCTTCTATTGTCATGATAAGTTTCATAACCATCATTTACATCAAAGTTTTTAGGATTTAAATTTTCACTTTCGTCCGTGGCTAAGAATGGAGAATGGTTTGCATTGAATAAGTAACCACTTTTAGGATTTACGTGTTGTGGTAAGGCGCTGAGTGGCTTGAACTTTGTCCATAAGGTTGCCATTGTATTACCAGGTACAGTACTATTCCAATGATAGCTAGTATCGGCATTTCGGTAGGGCATTTTACCATTTGATATGTAAAATATAGTATCGTTTTTGTCAGCATACATTATATTAAACATAGGCAAATGGTTCTGTTCTAATGCCGTTTTAAATTCATTAAAATTAGTGGACTTGTTCATTGCATACCATTGCTGCAAAGCCCCTGCGTCCATTAATGCAGGCAAGCGCATCGAAAAATATTCTCCAGTTGGAGTAGCTACGGTTGGTCCATAAATGGAAGTGTAAGCAGTTTTGTAAATAGGGATAGGGATACCCTTAATATTTAATTTAATTCTCCTTTTTTCTAATTTCAACCAATTGCCATCTACTTTATATTGTCCAGGATGTGCTTTATTTGTTTCTAGTTGGTAAATATCTATTTTGTCTTGAAAATTAACCGTATGTGCCCAAGCTAAATTAGGCGTAACGCCGTGAAAAATTAATGGGGCGCCCGGAAATAACCCCCCTAAAATATTCCAACCTTCTTCACTTTGTAAATGTGCTTCATAAAATGCAGTTGGCCCTTCAATGGGTTGGTGCGCGTTAATGGCTAGCATCGTTTCTCCCGATGCCGATTTATTGGCACTAATTGCAAATGCATTGCTACCTTCTCCTGTGAAACCTTCCAATTTAGGGATGGTGCCATTTAATATTTTTGGCAATGCTTTATCAACGCCACAGAAAATGGCTACAGAAAAAGCGGTTGAAGCCAAATAGTCTTCAATACTAATTGGGAATACATGTTTGTTTAATACTTTATCAGGATGTGCTTTGGCATAGGCGCCTAAGCCTAACAAGTAACCCTTAACCAATTGAATTAATTTTGGATCAAACTGGTCCATTTGTGCATGTACGGTGGCTTTGGTATTTAAAAGTCCAAAAACGAAATCTATGGGAGCTCCTTTCTTGCCTAAATAAGTAGCAATTTTACCTTTACCTGTAAGTATTAAAGTTTGCATGGTAGTAAAATCGTCTTCGGCATGTGCCCAAGCAAGGCCATAAGCTACTTCAGGGTCGGTTGGTGCAAAAATATGCGGTACTCCATAAATATCTCTTGCGATATTAATTTCGGAAGTTCTAATAAGGGGAGGATTTGTGTATTGGCTATTAGCAAATTGAATAAAAAGGGAGCAAATACAAACAAGTAATAATCTCATAGTAAAATCAGTTAATGGGAATTGAAAAATTGACAGGTGTAATTTATAGTTTATCTATAAATTTGCACTAATTAATACACGAACAACATAATAACATGATAGAATCAAAAAGGTTTGGATCAAAGAAGGCACTAATTGACATTGATGAAACTATTTGTTTTTATAGTGAAAAAAGAGTGTATGAATTAGCTGAACCTAATTTTGATAATATTGCCAAGATAAATAAGCTATATGACGAAGGCTGGCATATCACCTATTGGACGGGTCGTGGAGAAAGTTCCAAGCGCGATTTAAGAGCCCTCACATTAGAACAGCTGAATAAATGGGGATGTAGGTTTAATGACCTTATTACAGGCTATTGCCCTAATGGCGGACCCACTAAACCCAATTTTGATTTAGTTATTGACGATAAAGCTAAAAGAATCGAGGAGCTATAAAGGCCTAATCCATATATTTTTAAAGCTTACTGCCTCGCCACCATCAAAACCATGGTCTTGTAAACGTATCGGCAATTTACTTGCATGGGCACGGTACTTTGGCAATCCTATCCATTCTACTGGCCCATAAATAGTAATATTGTTTAGTACCAAAATCCCATTTAAAAAAGCAGTGATTCTTCCAGGAGAAGCCACTTCGCCATTATCGCTAAATACAGGAGCGGTAAAAATGATATCATAAGTTTGCCATTCGCCAGGCTTGCGTCCTGCAGCTACTAAGGGGCTATGTTGTTTATAATAACTACCCACTTGCCCATTGGCATAAGTTGGGTTATTATAATTGTCTAATATTTGTACTTCGTAATTATTCATAAACCAAATACCGCTATTCCCTCTTGTTTGATTGCTCCCTTTAATAATGGCAGGTTCTCTAAATTCAAGGTGTAGTTGACAATCTCCAAAATTTTCTTTTGTTTGAATATCACCTGAGCCCTTCACTACAGTCATAGCACCGTCTGCGTCAATTTTCCAACCAGCAGCAGCCCCTCCTTGTTTTTGAAAAGCATTCATGTCTTTTCCATTGTATAACACAATCGCATCCGATGGGGCATCTGAAGCAGTTGCACCAGGTATTACCACTTTAGGCATTGGTGACCAAATTTCAGTTTTGGCGGCTTCAAATTCCAAGCTATCTCGTTGACTTTTAAATTTAGACTGAGCACTCGCAGTTAAAACGAATGAGAAAATAGATAAAGTACAAATAATAATATTTTTCATTTAGCAGCTTGTTATTTTTATACAGCAATTTAATAAAATTCAACCAAGAATGCGAGAATATATTTTAAACAATAATAATCATTAGGTAAGAATGCTAAATGTATTTTCTACATTAGAAAATTTTGGCAGCTTAATACACAACAGTTTTAATAACCAGCGGTGTATTAGCAGTGGTTTATCTTTTTTTTGTGCTCAACTAATTGTTGATTTAGGTATTATAAATCAATACAATTTAACATGCTTAGTCAAGTAATCATTTGCGACCAACAACGTGTGTACGCTTTAGGTAGTAGCTCGTTAATTAATGACAACCCGCTTTTTAATGGACATAGGATTATTGATAACCTAGTTGATCTAAATCAGTTTCCCATTCAAGGGTTGTCCCAATTATTGGTAGTTGATAGTAGTTTGTTTGATTTTAAACAAAGCAATGCTATTACTCAAGTGCTTGAATTAAAAAAGAGGATGCCGGTAATGGTTGTTTTTAATGGAGAAGATGACGTACACTTGTATCAATTAATTGACAATGGCATACAAGTAATTGTCGCAAGAAATGTTAGTAGTGCAGAATGGCTAAAAGCTTTAGAAATGGCCAAGCAAGATAAAATTTATTTTTGTTCGGCAATTTCGGCTAAAGTTTTTTCCTTAGTAAATCAGATGGAAAAAATTAAACTAGTTGAAAGGGTACAGCAACTTAATGGGTACGATAAATATATTTTGGTACGTATTTGTGAAGAAGCTTCTAGTAAACAAATAGCCTTTGAAGTGGGACATAGTAAAAGGACAATTGAAAGCCACCGCACAAAAATGATGCAAATGTTCGAGGTTAAAAACCTGGCAGGACTTGTAAAAATTGCTTTCACTAGCAAACTATATGAAGACTACCTTTCGAATCCTGGCTTATACGACGTTACTTTATTTGCTAAAACGTCGGCTTTGTAAAAATGAATGGTTTTAAAATCTCCGTCAATATATTTTTGTGCTTGGTCGGTAAAATGTTTTGAATTAGGGAAACGACTCTGTCCTCCAGTGATAATAGTTTTAGCTTCTAGTTTTTTTCCAAAACTTACTGCTGCAATAAAACTATTGCCAGAATAGCCATAACGCATGTGTGCACCAGCAGGAACCATGCTCTCAAATGAAGGGAGCTGCCCCCATTTAGAAGAAGTTTGCGCCACAGCAATACTTGGTCTATTGTCCGAGAACGGAAATTCACTATTAGGCATGCCTCGTTGGTAACGATTAATTTGTCCCCATGGGATTTCCCAGCTGTTTTTATGATAGGTGACACTTATATATTCTAGTGCTGTATTTAATATAGCAAGCTTTCTTTCATTACTAACTTCTTGTAGTAGCTTGTTGAATCTTTTAATGGCTTGCGTACCTTCCTCTTCGGTAGCCGCAGGCGCGATTTCTTTTTGAAGCCTGCTTGCCCATTCTATCGCAATTGTTTGTGCTATTGAATTAGTGTCGGCATCATGATTCCAACTTGCTAAATAGTTAATTGCTTTTTGTTGATCATTGGTTAAAGCAACCGTTTTACTGTATTCAATGAATGGAGGCAATAGGATATCAAAGGCCGTTAA
>JBEDKT010000181.1:0-4776 GCA_041172025.1 Bacteroidota bacterium | reverse complement strand
CTCTTGGGTCGTGTGTTGAAAATATAAAAGTCATATTTTCTTCTTTATTTAGCAATGTCATAATGTCAAGTAAATTGGCCGCTGATTTGGAATCCAAATTTGCAGTTGGCTCGTCAGCTAATACAAATTGAGGCTTTGAAGCCAATGCTCGAGCTACTGCAACACGTTGTTGTTGCCCCCCTGATAATTGAGAAGGACGACTATCTAGTTTTTCTTCTAATCCGATTTGTTTAAATAGGTTTTTAATTCTTTCAGCACGCATCTGTTTATCAAGTCCTTGCAATTGCATGATAAATTCTACATTTTCTTTTGCTGTTAAAACAGGGATTAAGTTAAAAGACTGAAAAACAAAGCCAATATTTTGTAACCTGAATTCAATCAATTGGTTGGGTGTCAATGCAGTTATTTCTGTCCCATTAATACTAATGGTACCTTCATCTGGTGTGTCTAAACCACCAATTAAGTTAAGCAAAGTGGTCTTGCCTGACCCCGAAGGACCTACTAATGCAGTAAATTCTCCTCTTTCAATATGCAAGTGCACATTGTTCACCGCATAAATAGGTATGCTTTGTTTATTATATATTTTAGAAATATTATGTGCGTCAATTACAGTATTCATATAATGCTTTTTATTTATTTTCTTAATGAATCTACCGGGTTTAGTTGCAAGGCTTTTATTGCCGGATATATACAAGAAAGGATTGCAGTTATAAAAACAAACACAATTGTCATTACTATTTTTTCAGTTGGATACGCCGGATAAATGGTAGTACCAAAACCAAAACTGCTCATTAGTTCTTTTCCCATTCTTTCCCAATTCAACCCATGTATACTATAATAGTTAATGACAAGCCAAGAAGCAAACAAACCAACCGGCATCCCCGCAATAGTTAAGAAAAATGTTTCAAGTAACACTAGTGTAAACATTTTAAATTTATTCATACCCAAGGCCATCATCATACCCATTTCCTTTGTTCGCTCCAATACTGCCATAAGCATTGTATTAATTATACCAAACGCCAATGCAAATAATATAATACACATAATAATATAAGAAGTGACATTAACTGTTTCCACCATTAAATAAGTCTCAGGTGAAATATTTTCCCAATTTTCAATAAGTAAATCAGGAAATTGTTTGTTCATTTTTTCCTGTGTAGTAGCAAGTAGCTCATCTTGCTTAAGTATAATGGCTATTTCATGAAATTGTGTACCAATGCCTAATATTTCATTTAAATCCCCTTGCAATACGTACACATTTCTTTCGTCTAACGGTGCATTGTCGGATTCATAAACAGCTGCAATCCTGAATGCAGCAGCCACCATATTTGAGCCAGTATCCGTAAATGTGAGTACTAGTTTATTCCCTACATTTAATTTCATTTTTTTAGCTAATTTCATCCCAATGAATACCTGGTTGTGTTTTTTGGAGTTAAACCCTTGGCCAATTTTAATTTTTTGATTTAACTGTGACACAAACCGTTCTTCATTTGGCTGTATTCCGTTTATTTGCACTCCCGCACTTCCTGTAGTTGTGGAAAGCATTCCCATGGTTATAGTTCTTGTCGCTAGCGCTTTTATTGATGCATATTTTTTTAATGCAGCTACCTTTTTATCACCGTCCTTAATAATAAAAATTGGCTCATAGTCCTTTTTAAAATTGGAGTCATGTATTTGCAAATGCCCAGCTTCTGCATAAATAACGGTTTTAATTCTACCCTGCATCATTCCTTTATATAAAGCCAATATCATAATACCCGCAAACAGTCCTACTGCTACAGACAGGATTATAACAAGGCTCCGCATCCTGTTTCTCCAAATATTTCTCCATGCCATTATTAAAATCATATGCAATTTTTTATTTTCTCATTGCTTCAACAGGGTTCAATTTCCAAACTACATATAATGGATAAAATGAAAGTGCTAAGCCAATTACTAATACAGTAATACCTTGTGAGATAAAATTAGCAGGGTCTACTGAAGTGGGAAAAATGGCCTCAAATCCAAAACGTTCATAGGCAGTTGCCATATTACCCGAAATTTGAATGGGCCATTTATTAAAATAAAAAACAACAGGTATGCTGGCAGCAATGCCTAAAATACAACCAAGTAGTACTGTTAATACAGATTCAAATAACAGCAAAGCTGCTAGTTTACTTTTTTTCATCCCAATTGCTATTAACATCCCCAGCTCGAACCTTCGTTCCGCCATCATCATTAATAGTGTGCCAAAAATGCCGAAGGAGATTAATAAGTATAGCACAGCTTGCACTACTAACATGTTTTGTGTGTCGTTTCCAATATGCTGTTTAATATCCGGCATCATTTCACCCCAAGTCATTACTTCATACTCTTCACCTAATTGGGATTTTAAAGTATTGGCTGTAAGTGTTAAATCGTTCACATCGTTTAATGCTAATGCATAACTAGTTATCATATCCTTAGCGCCATACATGTCCTGCGCGAGGGCTAAGGGCATATAAATTAACTTATCATTTAAATCGGGGGACCCAAACTTTACTACGCCTTTAATTGGATACTTCCCTGCAGCGGTAGTCCCATGATATCCTTGACCAATTAATACAAGCGTATCGTGCAGTGCCAGCTTTGTTCTTTTTAATAATCCTTCCGAAATTAAAATGCCCTTATCATTAGCCTGCAGATAGGCCCCTTGTACTAGTTTTTCGGCTAAATTGGTTATAGCGTTTTCAGCATCAGGCATAACACCTACTACCAAACAACCTTTTGTAATTTCTCCAGTCGATGCAAGTGCAAATGATTCTAACCTAGGAGCTATTTTGGTAATATTACTGTTTGCACGTATGGTATTACTATTTGAATTCGAATGCGTAAAACTATTGTCTAGTAATTGATCCTCCCAGTACCCTTTTTTATGTACTTGAATATACCCTGAATAAAAGCTTACTACATTATTAATAAGATTGTCGAAAATGCCCGTTTTCAAGCTAGAAGTTAATACGGAAAGTAATACCGCAAAGAAAATGGCAGCAATGGTAATTGCAGTCCTACTTCTGTTTCTCCATAGGTTTTTCCATGCAAGTTGTAATAACCACATACTAATTAAGTTGTTTCATTCTTTCCGTTGTAAAGAAGTTATCTTCTATATTCCTGTTAAATTGAATCGATTGATAAATGAGTTCCGTTTTTTGATTTTTTTTATCTGCTGGAATCATTTCCATATGTGTTGGGATAAGCCTTCCATCCATCATCCTAATATTGTTCGCATTCATACTGTTTACAAGCTTCCCTTCTTCGTCGTAAAATTCAGAGTGCAGTTCAAGAAAATTAACCTTATCAATACTTACTAGTATTTTACCCCAAACAACTGCCGTATTTGGTTTTGGCAAAAATTCAATAATATAGCTTTGCTTTTTATCTATTACAGTGTCTCCCACTATTTTGTGAAAGTAATCCTCAATCACCGAAGCTTCTTTTACTAAATCGTCGTTGGTAAAATCGGTACCCATCCAGCTGTTCGACATCATTGAAGGAGGCAGTTTTATATTGCGTTCTAAAGCTGGCATCCAATTCCATACTTCTTTATCTCGCTTTAAAAATACAATCCCTTTTTCCTTGGCTGGCGCTTGAACCAAAATCATGGTATATTTAGTTCCTTTCATCCAGGTTTTCACCACCATTTCACGACTCCAGGTTGGCCTTATAGTTCTTATTGTCAATACTGCTTGAGAGGATTTGCCGCGCATATTGGCATCCATCTTTTTTACAATTTCTGTTGCGGTTTGGTTGTACCCAAGCACAATTTGAAATAAAAAAAATAGTGTAAAAAGTAGCTTCATTCAATTGAATTTGAAAAAATCAATTTACACTAATTATAAACGCCATTTGTAAGACAAAATAAGTACCTGCTATGTTACTATGTATACTATTGAAATAAATTCAGAAAATATCGAAAAAATACTACAAAAAGAATTGCACAAAAAAAGGCTCCCTATTACTAGGGAGCCTTTTACAAAAAATATTTAAATCAATTACCAGCCTAAATTTTGAACTAGGCTTTTGTTGACATTCACCTCGTATGTTGGAATACCCCAAACAAACTGGCTATTATCAGCAACAATTGAAATTGTATTAAAGTTAGCGCCTACGTTAATAGCACCCAAGTTTTGTGCGGTTCCTCTAGTGAAACCTTGATGCCATCTTTTTAAGTCAAATAAACGGAAACCTTCAAACGCTAATTCACGCGTTCTTTCGTTTCTAACTTCAGTTAACAAAGTAGCGCCCGTTACACCAGTAAGTGCAGCAAGGCCACGTGCAGTGCGTAATGCATTCAACTTAACCAATGCCAATGCTTCATTTGCTCCGCCTGCTTTAGTCGCAGCTTCAGCATAAATTAAATATTGCTCAGCAATACGGAATAATTTTGGTGCATGTTGGTAATTTGTTGTTGCAGCTGTGAATAACAATGGGTTACCAGGAAACTTGTTCACTACTGTTAAAGCTGGATAATCAACGCCAGAAATTAAACAAGGAACAGATGCGAAATAAACCGATTTTCTTAAATCTGCTGCGTCATATGAATCAACAAATGTTTGTGTTGGAAGAAAATCAGGAACAAATTTATTTGTACCACCATTAAAACCTAGGTAAATAGAATTTGTGTTTGGAGCTTCTGTTTGTTTAACAACAGCCACTTGAAAAATATCTTCAGTTGCTTTATCGTCAACCCAAATACCTTTTAATGCAGCCAATGTAGTCACTAAAGGGTATTTACCTGTAGCAATAACTGTATTAGCT
>JBEDKT010000180.1:0-8315 GCA_041172025.1 Bacteroidota bacterium | reverse complement strand
CTGCTAAAGTGCCGTATAAACTATAACCAAAGGAGGCTATTGCTCCAATAGCAACTAGCACATTCATATTTGGTATTCCTTTTGTCAAACTATTCCATGCACTCTTTCCAAAATAACTCATACCTACAATAAATACAGGTGTTGTTAATGCTAATTGTACATAGGGGTTCATTAAAAAATGAATATGAATTCCTGGTAGCATGTGCACCATCAAGGGTAAAGTAAAAATCAAGCAAAAAAAGGCACGTTCTTGATTATTGTCAAGCCATTTCTTTTTTGGTGCGGCCCCGTCTTCACCCCTTACTTTGTATCCCAGCCCACTGATTCCTTTTATTAAATTTTCCTTATTTATATTTTCGGGCAATTCAAATTGTATCTCCCCTTCCATAAAACTTACCTTAGGTTCGCTGATTCCTTCTTTCTGTAGATATTTATGTATTGACAATGCACAATTGGTGCAACTCATGCCATCTACCTTCCATTGAACGTTTTCCATAATATGGCTATTTATAAAACAAAGATACGAAGACATTTCAGCATTGTATTTGTTCGCTTATCTTTGGTGAATGGATAGGAAGTATACATTGAATGATTTGGACCAATTGGCTGCTTTATTAGTTGAAAAGTATGGCCATAAGCCTGTTTGGGCCTTTCATGCCCCAATGGGTGCTGGGAAGACAACCCTTATTGGGCGTATTTGTAAACAACTAGGAGTGACTTCGGCAGTCACTAGCCCCACATTTGCCATAATGAACGAATACGAAGGGAATGGGAAAGTAATATACCATATGGACTGGTATCGTTTAAAAGGCGAACAGGAAGCCCGTCAGGCAGGCGTTGAAGCTACATTCGATTATGCTGATTTGTCCTTGGTTGAATGGCCTGAAATGGCCCCCAATTTATTGCCTGAAAATACACAACATTTTGAAATTGAAATTTTAGATCCTGAACATAGAAGGATTTTTATACCTTCATAAAAACTAGGTAGCAATGAGTACCATTAAGCCACAAATAAAATCATCGTTTGCTTTTGAAACACAGGAGGAAGTATTAGATATACCTCATGGTAGCAAACCTTTATTAATTGGTATCCCAAAAGAAATCGCATTTCAAGAAAACAGGATTGGTTTAACACCTGATGCGGTGAGTGTCTTGGTTGCTAATGGACATGACGTGATGGTAGAATCTTTAGCAGGGTCGGGAAGTAGGTATACCGATAACGATTATTCAGAAGCAGGTGCTAGGATTGTATTTGAAAAAGAAGAAGTGTACAAGTGTCCCATTTTAGTTAAGACAGCACCTCCAGTGGAAGCCGACTTGCCTTATTTGCAAATGTACCAGACAATTATTTCTCCTTTGCATTTGTCGGCGCTGAAAAAAGGACTTATGGAGCAATTGATGGCTAAAAAAATTACAGCGCTTTCTATTGAAAATATTAAAGATGAAAACCAAAATTATCCCATACTAAGAAGCATGAGTGAGATTACGGGAAGTGCAGTAATGTTAATTGCTGGACAGTACCTTAGTAATTTTAATCAGGGAAAGGGCGTATTACTTGGCGGGGTGAGTGGTGTGCCACCAACCAAAGTGGTTATTATTGGAGCTGATATTATTGGAGAATTCGCTGCTCGAAACGCTTTAGCTTTAGGAGCTAGTGTAAAAGTATTTGACAATAATGTTTCGCGCTTACAAAGGTTACAAAATAATTTAGGACAGCGTGTTTGGACTAGTGTACTAGAACCAAAAATATTAGCAAAGCAATTAAAAACCTGCGAAGTAGCAGTTGGTGCTTTAAGAAATGAATTTGGACGCGCACCTATTGTAGTGACGGAGGAAATGGTGGCTGCAATGCGACCTGGCAGTATTATTATTGATGTGGCTATTGACCGAGGTGGTTGTTTTGAAACAAGTGAATTAACAAATCATGCCAATCCTATAATTATAAAGCACGATGTTATTCATTATGGTGTACCTAATATCCCAAGTGGTTTTGCACGAACAGCTAGCCAAGCTATTAGCAATGTACTAATGCCATTATTAATACAAATTGGGGATCAGGGTGGCTTAGAAGAAATTATTTGGCAACAGGTGCACCTAAGAGAAGGTATTTATTTGTACAAAGGTGCCTTAACCGATTTTTATATTAGCGAAAAGTTCCAGCTTAAGTTTACCGACTTGAATTTATTAATTGCGAGCAGAAGTTAAACAATCACATTTTTATAATCCATTAGGTTAATATGCTGTTTGCAAAAAGTATATTCTTGTGGATCATTGCTTCCTACGATAATTAATTTATGTAACGCGTAGTTAGCAATCAAATGGTGATATAGTTCGTAGCCTTCTTTGTCCAAATTACTGCAAGGTTCGTCTAATAGTAGTATGGGTGTTTCAGAAAAAATAGCTAATGCGAGTTTTAAACGCTGTTTCATCCCACTGCTAAAATACCTAATTTGTTTATTTGTAGCATTCTTTAATCCAATCAGCTCAATAATTTGAGCATAGGTTAATTGGGTATTGATTTGTTTGAATTTTGCATGAAATTCAAATTGTTCGAGCGTGGTAAATTCTTCAATTAATTCTAAGTAAGGAGCAGCAATACTTATTTGTTGGAATATAGTATGCGTGTCAAAGTGCCCCCATGTAATGGTGCCTTTTGAAAGGGTAGTGTAGCCTGCAATTATTTGTAAAAGGGTGCTTTTGCCAGATCCATTATTGCCAGTTAGTGCATAATGATTTCCTTGCTCAAATTTAAAATCAAGTTCCTTAAATATCCAATCTTTATTGAACCTTTTCCCCGCATTTGTTAGGCTAATATTAGTCATGGTTAATCTTCTTCAATAGCACCTTTGCCGAATCTTTTAATAATACCCCTTCCGCTGTCTCTAATAAAGGTGACAATTTCATCACGCTCATCTGTAGCAGGCAATTCTTCTTCAATAAATTCTAAAGCCTGAGTAGTATTCATTCCTTTATTGAAAATGTAACGGTAAATATCAAGTATGTGGTTAATTTTTTCTAAATCAAATCCGCGTCTTTTTAACCCGACACTATTTACACCACCATAACTTAATGGGTTACGAACTGCCTTAATATAAGGGGGAACGTCTTTGCTAACTAAACTTCCTCCAGCAATATAAGCGTGTTGCCCAATGTTTACAAATTGATGTACCGCACTTACTCCTGCAATCCAAGCATAGTCCCCTAAAGTAACGTGGCCTGCAATTTGAACACTATTGCTTAGTATACAATTATTACCCACAATACAGTCGTGTGCAATATGGCTATATGCCATAATTAAACAATCATTACCCACTTTCGTCACCCATCGGTCCGACGTGCCTTTATTGATTGTTACAAATTCTCTGATGGTGGTATTGTCTCCAATTTCAACTGTAGTTTTTTCTCCATTGAATTTTATATCCTGTGGGTCAGCGCCAAGCACCGCTCCAGGAAAAATGCGACAATTTTTTCCAATGCTAGTGCCATTCATAATAGTCACATTACTTCCAATCCATGTGCCTTCTCCAATTGTTACATCACCATGTATCACGGTAAATGGATCAATTTTTACATTAGAAGCAATTTTGGAATTAGGATCGATATAGGTAAACGGATGTGTCATATTTTATTTATTTTATTCGGCTCTTTTTACTACTTGAGCAACTAAGTCTGCTTCAGTGACAACTTTGCCGCCAACATAAACAGTACCTCTCATTTCACAAATGCCTCTTCTTACTGGTGAAATTAATTCCATTTTCAATAACATGGTATCGCCTGGTTTTACCATTGCTTTGAATTTGCAGTTATCAATTTTTAAAAAGTAGGTATCGTAATTTCCTTTTGGCATTGCATTAATACAAAGTATGCCTCCAGTTTGCGCTAGGGCTTCTATTTGTAAAACACCAGGCATAATAGGGTTGCCTGGAAAATGACCTGGGAAAAACCATTCATTAAACGTTACATTTTTTACACCTACAATGCAAGTATCAGTTAGTTCAATTATTTTATCGACAAACAAAAATGGATGACGATGTGGTAATGTTTTTTCAATTTGCTCAAGGTTAAAAACAGGTGTAATAGAAGGATCGTATACAGGCACATTTTTAACGTGCTTATTTTTTTTGATATATTGCTTTATCTTTTTTGCAAATTCAACATTACTGCTATGGCCAGGGCGGTTTGCAATTATACGTGCTTTAATTGGGTAGCCTATTAAAGCTAAATCACCTACAACGTCCAATAATTTATGTCTAGCGGGTTCATTTGGGAAACGTAGTTCTAAATTATTTAAATACCCTTCGCTTTTTACTTCAATTTTATCTCGCTTAAATACTTTTGCTAAGCGACTCATTTCCTCGGCAGTTACTGGCTTGTCTACAACTACAATTGCGTTATTTATATCGCCTCCTTTAATTAAATCATTATCTAGCAAAGCTTCCAGCTCATGTAAAAAACAAAAAGTACGACAAGGAGAAATTTCGGCTTTAAAATCTTTTATAGTTTTAAGTGCTGCATGTTGTGTGCCTAACACTGGACTATTAAAATCAATCAAAGTGGTGATTTGATAATCAAGGGAAGGAAGGGCTACCATTTCCACACGCTTTTCTTCATCGTAATGAAAAATATTTTCATCAATGCTATACCATGCTTTTGCTGCATCTTGTTCTAATACGCCACTGGCTTCAATTTTTTCAATAAATGGAGCCGAGCTTCCGTCCATAATTGGAATTTCTGGACCATTTAATTCTATCAATGCATTGTCTACCCCCATACCAACCAAGGCGGCAAGGATATGTTCTACCGTACTCACTTTGGCATCTCCAATCTGTAAAGTGGTACCGCGGCTTGTATCAGTGACTAAGTCACAATCGGCTTTAATAATAGGTTTATTTGGGAGGTCTACTCTTTGAAATTGTATGCCAAACCCAGGATTTGCAGGGTGTAGTGTCATATCCACTAAAACACCAGTATGTAAACCTGTTCCACTAATGCTAATACTTGACAATAATGTGTGTTGCTTATCCGGATTAAAATGCTGATCCATGCTTATAATATTTTTTGCTGCGCTAATTTATAGCGACGATTTAATCAAATTTAGGCTAATTAGCCTTTTGAGACAGTTGTTGAACTAAAATTTCCAATTCTTTTACCCTTTTTTCAAGGGAAGGAAGGTTTTTCATATGTACTTGAGCCCTTAATGCAGTGGTATGTTCGCCAGCAGGGTTGCCTGTGACTGTTAAATTTGGTTCTTTTACACTTTTCGTTACACCGCTTTGGGCTGCAATTTTAACGCCGTTAGCAATGCTTATATGTCCAGCAAAGCCAACTTGACCGCCAACCATTACGCCCTTTCCAATTTTTGTACTACCGCTAATACCAGTTTGAGCTGCAATAACAGTATTTTCTCCCAATTCAACATTATGTGCAACCTGAATAAGGTTATCAAGTTTCACTCCTTTTCTAATAATTGTTGAACCTATAGTGGCACGGTCAATTGTTGTGTTTGAACCAATTTCTACATTGTCTTCTATTACTACATTTCCTAATTGGGGTACTTTTTGAAAACTGCCATCTGCTTTTGGGGCAAAACCAAAACCGTCTGCGCCAATTATCGCGCCAGCATGTATCGTAATGTTATTTCCTAAAATACAATCTGCATATACTATTACACCAGGATGTAAAATCACATTATTGCCAATTTTTACATTATCGCCAATCACCACGTTTGGAAATATTTTTACATTATTTCCTATTACCGCAAAAGCCCCAATATGTGCAAAAGCAGCTACATAGTTATTTTCACCTAATACAGCGCTGCTTGAAATATAGGAAGGACTTTGAATGCCAGTTAAATTATCGGTTTTTAGTTCTTGGTATTTGGTAAGAAGGGTAGCAAACGCTGCATAAGCATCGGGCACCCTAATTAAGGTAGCAGCAACAGGTTGCTTAAGCACAAGGGCTTCGTTTATAATAATAACGGAAGCTTGTGTTTGATATAAAAATTCTTCATATTTAGGATTAGCTAAAAAGGAAATTTCGCCATTTTTTGCTTCTTCAATTTTTCCAAATTGGCTTACGGAAACAGCGGCATCACCTTCTACTGTTCCTTGTATCATTAAAGCAATTTGTTGGGCACTAAATTGTAGCATTCGTAATTTTTTGGATGGGGGATTATTCGCCTAGCATGCAAATGTAAAATTTTTTCACTTGGGCGGACAGACTTTCAACGATTAAAGCATTATGAATTTGCGAAATATTAGCTATTTCTCCTGTTTTTAGTAGTATTTTGATGCTTTCGCTGTCATTTTTATACATGGTATTGGTGACAGTACCTTTAAAACATAGGTAGGACAAGTCGTTTTCGTTAAAAGAAGGGAAAAGGCTTTTTGTTTTTTCAAAGGCTTTAACCCAATCTGTTTCACTTATTGCGTCGTCTTGCATTTTGCACTTGTAACAATGCCTGTTAAGAAGCCTTTTGCATAATAAGGACAAAATCGGGTCTGGGTGTTGTTGCCACAATTTCACTGCAAAAAGGACATCGGTATCGTCAAGATTACAAAAAGCTGCTAGGTTAATATTATTAAGTTGCGCCGAAAAATCGCCTAAAAAATAATCTAAAGCGCTGCCGGTTTTTATGGTCTCAGGGGCTGTCTTGAATAAGCGCTGTGCCCTTTCTATAATTTTCACTAACATATTTTCACTGGCAACAACTGTCTTGTGACAATAAACTTGCCAATACATAAGTCGGCGGGACATTAGAAACTTCTCAACACTATTTATTCCTTTTTCTTCTACAACTAATTCGTTATTGTGTACGGTAAGCATTTTTAAAATACGCTCGTAACCAACAACACCTTCGCTAACACCTGTAAAAAAGCTGTCCCTAGATAAATAGTCTAGGCGGTCAACATCTAGTTGTCCACTAATTAATTGGTGTAAAAACTTTTTTGGATATTGATTTGTAAAAATTTGAATAGCTAAATTTAATTTTCCATTTAAATCAATATCCTGTTCCTCATTTAATTCCTTCATTATTAGTAATGAAATAGCCTCATGGTGTACACCTTTTAGTAGTACATTTTCTAGGGCATGTGAATAAGGTCCGTGTCCAATATCATGTAAAAGAATTGCTGCTTTTGCAGCTTGCGCTTCTTCGTTAGTTATTTCTATACCCTTGTCCCTTAGTTCGGCAATTGCAATTGTCATTAAATGGTAGGCACCTAAAGAATGATGCATTCTGGTGTGCACGGCTCCTGGATATACCAAGTGGGCAAGCGCCATTTGCTGTATTCTTCTTAACCTTTGAAAAAAGGGATGTTGAATAATCGCAAAAATTAATGGGTCATTAATTGTAATGAAACCATGTACTGGGTCGTTTATAATTTTTCTTTCTTTAAAACTCATACTTTTCTTATACCCACAAAGGTACGAAATGTGAATAACTCCTAGCTCATAATTAACCGCCTAGTTCAACAAAAAAGTATCTTTGTAAGACCCTTACTACCCTATAAATCAATGCATAATATGAAATTGACTCAAACTACATTAGACAAGTTAGAAGATATTTTAGGTGAATCTGAATTTGTTGTTCGCTACGAAAGAGGCAACTTCCAAAGCGGTTGGTGCTTGTTAGAAACAAAAAGAATTGTTGTGTTGAATAAATTTTTGAATTTGGAAGCTAGAATTAACACTTTGTTGGAGTTAATACCACAGCTTGATATTCAATTTGACAAGCTTACTCATGGTTCGCAAAAGTTATACGAGGAAGTGAAGCAGTTGTCTTTAACAGAAGCTGAAGCATAAGGAAACGTTTTACATTTTCTAGTTTTTCTTGCGGGTATTAAACAATTTTATATTTTGCTAGACATTACTATTTTAGGATCTGGAACTAGTACAGGCGTTCCCTTAATTGGATGCGATTGTCCTGTTTGTAAATCCATCGACCCAAGAGATAGTCGTTTAAGGACTAGCATCAAAATAACATCTAAAACAACTACAGTTGTTATCGATACTACGCCCGATTTTAGGTATCAGATGTTACGCACTAATACAACAAAATTGGACGCTGTAGTATTCACCCATCCACATAGGGATCATTACGCGGGGTTGGATGACATAAGGCCATTTAATTTCTTTTCAAATAAGCCTATGCACGTTTATGCAAACGAGCTTACGCAAGTTGCTATTAAAAGAGATTTTTATTATGCATTTGAAGAAAAGAAAGACGTCGGGTTACCCGAAATGATCTTACATACCATTCATAACGATCCATTTACTATTGGCGACTTGGAATTTATACCTATACAAGTAATGCA
>JBEDKT010000179.1:0-3562 GCA_041172025.1 Bacteroidota bacterium | reverse complement strand
AGATAGCACGGATGTATTTGATTTATTAGATGATAGTGAAACGAAAATGTTCAATATCACGAATAATTATTTGAAGAAAAATTTCGTTGACATAGGAGATGCACTTGCACATGCAGTTAATAGAATTGATGAATTAAGAACCAAGAAAGATGAAATTTCTGGTGTGCCTAGTGGCTTTGCTTCATTAGACAGAATTACTTATGGTTGGCAACCTACCGATTTAATTATTTTAGCAGCACGTCCTTCAGTGGGTAAAACTGCTTTCGCTTTAAACCTAGCGCGTAATGCAGCATTACATCCTACTAAACCACAGGCCGTTGGATTTTTTAGTTTAGAGATGAGCGCTTCTCAATTAGTGCAACGTATTTTAAGTGCGGAGAGTGAAATTAAAATGGAGAAAATATCGAGAGGTAAATTAGAAGATTACGAATACCAACAGTTAACAAGCAAGGGCATTAAAAGACTAGAAACTGCTCCTATTTATATTGACGATACCGCCGCTTTGAATATTTTTGAATTTAGAGCAAAAGCAAGAAGGCTTGTAAACAAACACCAGGTTAAAATTATCATTATTGACTATTTGCAATTAATGAGTGGCTCTGGCGATAGAAATTCAAATCGTGAACAAGAAATTAGTAATATCTCTCGAAGTTTAAAAGCATTAGCAAAAGAATTACAAATTCCAATTATTGCATTGTCTCAGTTAAGTCGTGCGGTAGAAACAAGAAAGGAAAGTAAAATGCCTCAATTGAGTGATTTACGTGAATCAGGTGCAATTGAACAAGATGCCGATATGGTTATGTTTATTTACCGTCCTGAATATTATGAAGTAATGAGTAATGAGATGGGCGAAAGCACGCAAGGTGAAACACATATTCGTATTGCAAAGCACAGAAATGGTTCATTAGACTTAGTGAAATTACGCGCGCGCCTTGATATTCAACGCTTCGAAGAATGGGAAGGAGAAGGTGGTATTCCAGGACTTGGCAATAACTATAAACCTATACAACCTAGTAACAATAGTGGTGGTGGTGCAGACGGAGGTAGATTCTTTATTCAAGGTAGTAAAATGAATGGCGGCGAATTTGACGAAGGTATGGACGGTGAACAACCTTTTTAACGCCACTGATTAAATAAATTTTGCACTATGTCCGTTCCTTTTTTTTACGAACCCACACTTTTAACCGGCTGCACTAATTTTACTTTAAGCGAGGAAAGTAGTAAGCATTGTGTTCAAGTATTAAGAATGCAAGAAGGTGCACGTATAGATTTAACAAATGGAATTGGACAACTATCTGAAGCTATTATTACCATTGCACATAAACAAAATACAATCGTAAGTATTCAATCAGAAAAAACAATTGCTCCTAGCACACAAAAAATCACACTCGGCATTTCTTTATTAAAAACTGCAGTAAGGCTAGAATGGCTTTTAGAAAAAGCGACCGAAATGGGCATACATACTATAGTTCCATTAATGTGTGAAAGAACTATACACGAAAGATTCAAGGCTGAACGCATGCAAAATATATTACAATCTGCAATGTTACAAAGTCAGCAAACTTGGTTACCTATTTTAACTCCTCCTACAAAATTCAATGACTTTATAAGCACCTATAATGCACCGCAACAATACATCGCACATTGCGAGCCAGGGCAAAAAATATCGATAAAGGAGCTTACCCCAAGCGACAATTGCATTTTACTTATCGGACCCGAAGGCGACTTTAGCCCAAAAGAAATTGAAGTAGCATTATCTCTACAATACCAAGCTATTCAGCTAGGCCCAACCAGACTAAGAACTGAAACAGCTGGAATTTTCGCCTTAAGTGTCTTAAAAAAATTTTAAATTGCAGCCATGAGAGTGGCCGAAGTAAATACACCGAGTTTAGAAAAAACGTTTTTAGACCTCAATGCGATAGTCAATGAGGGCAACCCTTCCTATATTAGACCATTGGATAATGAAGTAATTCAAGTATTTGATCGAAAAAAGAACAAGTTATTCCAGCATGGCGATGCAAAAAAATGGGTAATACAAAACAATGCTGGTGAAGCTATAGGACGTATTGCTGCATTCTACTATACTAAATATAAAAATAAAGGCACCGATTTCCCGGTGGGTTGTGTAGGCTATTTTGATTGTATTGACAATCAGGATGCTGCCAACTTATTATTCGATACTGCAAAAAATTGGTTGTCAGATAATGGTATGGAGGCAATGGATGGCCCTATCAATTTTGGAGACAGGGATAAGTGGTGGGGACTAATGGTTGAAGGTTTTCATATGGAACCTATGTATGGCATGTCCTACAACCCTCCCTATTATGAGCAGTTATTAACTAACTATGGTTTTGAAAACTATTACAATCAATACTATTACAAGCTAAATATATTTGACGAGTTACCTCCTAGGTTTAAGGAGCGATATGAAAAATTTATAGCTAAGCCCGATTACCAAGCAAGGCATTTGGATAAAAATAATTTAGAAAAATACGCCCAAGATTTTGTGACCATTTATAATGCTGCATGGGCACAACATGGAGAGGCTAAGGCTATTACACTTGAACAAATTATGAAATTGTTCAAAACCTTAAAGCCAATTATGGACCCCCGCGTGATTTGGTTTGCTTATTATAAAGAGGAACCAATTGCAATGTTCATTAATGTACCAGACGTAAATCAATATTTTAAGCACTTTGACGGGCAACTAGGATTGATCCAAAAAATTCAATTATTATGGATGAAATGGAGAGGCCAAAATAATCGTTTAACTGGTTTAGCATTCGGGGTGGTTCCAAAATACCAGTCCTTAGGCATTGATAGCTTTTTAATTTATTCGAGCGCCTTGTTAATTTACAAGATTAATACCTACAAAGAATACGAAATGGGTTGGGCCGCCGACTGGAACCCTAAAATGGTAAATATATACAAAAGCCTAGGTGCAAAACCTAGCCGACGCATGGTCACTTTTAGACATATTTTCGACACCAATGCACGCCCTTTTGAGCGTCACCCTGTTATGGAATATTCAGGGCAATAATGTTGATAAACGGGCCCAAAATTTAAGGGTTAAATATGTATCTTGCGTACTAAGTATGGAAAATTTCATTGTTTCAGCTAGGAAATACAGGCCTCAGAACTTTAACACAGTTGTGGGGCAGTCGCATATCACTACTACTCTTAAAAATGCTATTCTAAACAACCATTTAGCACATGCATTTTTATTTTGTGGGCCAAGAGGTGTTGGAAAAACAACTTGTGCAAGGATACTTGCTAAAACAATTAACTGTACCAACGTTGACAAAGACGGCGAGGCATGTAATAAATGCGAAAGCTGCGTTTCCTTCGAAAAAGGCGCCAGTTTAAATATTCATGAATTAGATGCCGCAAGTAATAACTCGGTGGATGATATCCGAGCGCTTGTTGAACAGGTTCGTTTTGCGCCACAGGCCGGTAAATACAAAGTGTATATAGTGGATGAGGTTCATATGTTAAGTGCTAGTGCCTTTAATGCATTCTTGAAAACATTAGAGGAACCTCCTCCTTATGCAATATTCATTTT
>JBEDKT010000178.1:0-4134 GCA_041172025.1 Bacteroidota bacterium | reverse complement strand
ATATGAACAACACCTTAACCTATAAAGGTTTTTTTGCAACTGTTGAATTTAGTGATGAGGATAATTTATTGTTTGGGAAGATTGAAGGGATAAATGATTTAATCATGTTCGAAGGTTCATCCGTCACAGAATTTAAAAAAATGTTTAAAGAAGCAGTAAATGACTATATCGAAATTTGCAAGCAATCAAATAAGCCATGTCATAAAAGTTTTAAAGGCTCATTCAATGTTCGCGTAAAACCAGAAATACATCAACGTGCAGTAAGATTGGCTACAATGAAGGGGATTAGCTTAAATCAATTAGTACAAAAGGCAATCGAAAAGGAATTAGAAGTAGCCTAGTATTTAAATTAGTTAATTTTTATTTTTAACGAAGCTTTTTTCTGCATTAGTCTGTTGGGATGAATTTTCTTTTTTTCTGCCTGCTTCCTTTAATGCTTTGTCAAGGATCATTTCAATTTGTCCATTCACACTTCTAAATTCATCCTCTGCCCATTTTGCTAAAGCATTATAGGTTTCATCGTTTATTCTTAATACAAAAGTTTTCTTTGTTAGTGACATACTTGTATTTTAAATATTAGTAAAGGGATCCAGTATTTAGCACAGGGGAAGCCGATTTTTCACCACAAAGCACTACTAGTAAATTACTCACCATGGCTGCTTTTTTCTCATCGTCTAATACTACAATATCTTTTTCTGATAACATCGTTAATGCCATTTCAACCATACCCACGGCACCTTCTACAATTTTAGTCCTAGCCGCAACAATGGCTGTTGCTTGTTGCCTTTGTAGCATAGCACCTGCAATTTCAGCAGCATAAGCTAAGTGACTAATTCTAGCTTCTGTAATTTTTATACCTGCTTTGCTTAAGCGTTCATTTAATTCTAGTTCTAACATTTCAATCACTTTCTCCCCACCATCTCGTAAAGTGATTTGTGCATGTTCGTCTTCTATATTATCGTAAGGGTAACTAGTTGCCAAATGCCTTACAGCTGCTTCGCTTTGGTTTTTCATATACTCATTAAAATCAGTCACATCAAAAACTGCTTTGTAGGTATCACTTATTTCGTAAAGTATTACAGCAGCAATTTCAATTGGGTTGCCTAATTTGTCATTTACTTTTAATTTAGTACTCTCCATACTTTGTGAACGTAGGGATACTTTCAATTTTGAATATAATGGGTTTACAAATTGCAAACCGTTTTCTTTTAAAGTGCCCACGTATTTACCAAAGAAGGTTAGTACGATGCTATAATTTGGGTCCACAATGGTTAGGCCCTTTAATAAAAACACGGTAACAATAAAAAGGATTATCCCTAAAAACGCAAAAGCAGGCCCTGCTTGAACAGCATAATTAGCATTAACAACACTAGCAATGCCTAATAAAAACGAAATGACTGCATAAATAGCTGCTCTATAGCCGTTCAAAGGGGTGGTAACTTTTTCCATGGTAGTAATTTGATATTAATATGATATCATAAAACTATGCATTTTACACGTAATCCCTAATTTTTTGAAAAAATAATTTGTGTAACTAAAATATTAGTTATAATATTGACTAAGAATTTAGTTAGAAAGCCAAATAGCACAATATGAAGAAATTGACACAAGCCGAAGAACAAATTATGCAAGCCTTATGGTCATTGGATACAGGAGGGTATATTAAGGATTTGTTAGAAGCCTTAGAGGAACCCAAGCCACACCATAATACAGTTGCAACCCTTTTAAAAATATTGGTGGAGAAACAGTTTGTGGGCATTCAAAATCCGAATCGAAATAATTTTTACCATCCCTTGGTTTCAAAATCACAATATTCTGCAAAAAGAATTGAAGGATTAACTGAAAGTTATTTTGAAGGATCTTATTCCAACGTGGTTTCGTTTTTGGTAGACAAAAAACAAATGTCCATTGAAGATTTAGAATTGCTTTTACAACAATTAAAAAACAAAAGCCATGACTAGTCAAATTATTTTGGTTTACGTACTAAAAACTATCCTTGTATCTGGGATATTCTTTGGTTACTATTGGGTAGCACTAAGAAATAAAAAATTCCATTATTACAATAGGTTCTTTTTATTGTTGTCTTTAACATTGAGTTTAATTATTCCTTTATTAAATTTTAGTTGGTTTACGGTTGAATCGCCCGTGTTATATAGTTCTACTCAAGTATTTAATTTTATGATTGAATCTGGGAAGTCAAGGGCTGGCATACAATTAGATTGGATGGACTGGTCATTGATCGCAATTGGTTTAGTTGGCGCAGGACTTTTATTACTGCTTTGCATTAATATTATTAAAATATTTCAGCTAAAACAAAAGGCCGAAGTGACGCATATGGATGGTTTTGATTTTATGAGTATTGAGGAAGAGGAAGCGCCATTTTCATTTTTAGATAATTTATTCTGGAAAAAATCCATTTCGTTAAATGACACAAATGGTCAAAAAATATTCAAACACGAAATAACTCATATACAACAAAAGCATACCTGGGATAGATTGTGTTGTCAACTAATTTCATCTGTATTATGGATGAATCCTTTCAATTGGCTAATTCAGAAGGAATTGCAAACCATTCATGAATTTATAGCCGACGAGGAAGCGGTTGGTAATAGTGATGTAGCATCATTTGCGCAAATGTTGTTACAAACACATTATGGAAACCATTTCCTAAATCCTTCTCATTCATTTTTTTATTCATCAATTAAAAGAAGATTAATTATGTTAACGACTTCAAAAAAAACAAAATATTCTTACCTACGTAGGGTAATGATATTGCCGATATTATTAATTGCAATTGGTTTAGTATCTATTAAGTTAAACGCAACAGAACGCTTTGCAAATAAGGTAGATGCCCTAAAAGCAGCGGTTAATCAAGTGATTTCAGACACAACAAAACCTGTCGTTTCAGTTAAATCACTTAGCATTAGTAAGATAGTAAAAAAGGATAGCGGTGAGCAGGCTAGTTCAAAAATGGACATGAATCAGGCACTAATTATGGTTGATGGAAAAAAGGTTAGCGAGGAACAAATGAAAAAAATTAACCCAAATGATATTGTTTCTGTAAATGTACTTAAAGGAGAAAAAGCAGTTACCTATGGAGCGGCAGGCAGCAATGGCGTTATTTTGATACAAACTAAATTTGGCCCACCGCCACCACCCCCAGCTCCATATATTGCACCACCACCACCTCCAACAACTACCTATATAGCCCCACCTCCACCTCCTGTTTTTGGTGTTACAGTAGTTGGCACTAAGGACGCGATTGTAAATAAAAGTGGCAAAGAACCTTTGTATGTAATTGATGGTGTGCCTGTGAAAAAGAACGGGATTAACCCGGTTGAAAATATTAATCCAAATAATATTGAAAGAATAGATGTTTTGAAAAACAAGTCCGCTGTGAGTTTGTATGGTAAAGAAGGAGAAGATGGCGTAATACTTATTACGACTAAAAAAGGACGTTCTAAAGTGGCTGACACCACGCAGGTTAAGCCAGCAGCTAGAAAAAATTAGTTTTGAAGAATGAGTGCTTTTTTGCAGCATAATTTTTGTGCTAGATAGTATATATCAATAGGAACATATTCCAATATTGTTTCAAGGCCCCCTCTTTTTAGAAGGGGGCCTTTTATGTCCTAAACTGTCGACGAATTCATACATTAATTACCACTCAAATAACATGCAGCTAATTTTAACATATTTTGCTTGGTTTATGTGTGTGTTACGATTATTTTCGTCGTCATAAATAATAAATTAATTTAATGCGCTATTTTTCTTTTAATTCATTAAGGCCTTTACTGGTATTGTGTTTGGGATTAGCTACTAATGCTGCTTCGGCTCAAAGCAATTCAACTATAAAAGGGCAGGTAATTGACACTGCCGAAAAAGTACAATTGTTAAATGCTTCGGTGAATTTGCTTAGGGCTAAGGACTCGGTATTGTTAAATGCCATTAGAGCCGACAAGGAAGGTCGCTTTGAATTCACAAATGTAAAAGCGGGGAAGTACGTATTAATGGTATCCTATCCTCAATATGCCGATTATGTTGACAAAATTGAAGTTGACAAGGATATAGACTTGAATAAAATTTATTTAAATACCAAAGCGCATTTATTAAAGGAAGTAATAGTTAGAAGTACCG
>JBEDKT010000177.1:0-3535 GCA_041172025.1 Bacteroidota bacterium | reverse complement strand
GGTTAAACTATATGGTTAACTCTAAGCTAAATACAAAAGATAAGATACTCCTGGCAGCCAAAAATATCCTTACTGTAAAAGGGAAGGATGGCACTAGTATGCAAGAAATAGCTGACATGGCGGGCATTAATAAGGCGATGCTACATTATTATTTCAAAAACAAGGACTTATTATTTGAGGAAGTGTTTGTGATAGAAGTGAAAAAATTTGCGCCAATTCTTAAACAGAAAATTGCTGCTGATTTAGACCTTTTTGAAAAGATCCACTCTATTTGTGAAGCTTATATTTTAATGGCTACTGCAAACCCTTATTTACCCTTATTTGTAATAAGTGAACTAAATAAACAGCCTGAAGTTTTTATACATAAGGTTTTTGACGGCGAAGTACCCGATTTTAAAAAATTTGGAGAACAAATCAATAAAGAAGTTAAACTAGGCAGGATAAAAAAAGTTCACCCCCAGCATTTGATTATGAATATAATGAGTATGAGTGTATTCCCGTTCTTGTTAAAACCTATTTTTGAAGTTGGGATGCAAATTGAACCAGAAGTGTACAATAACCTCATGATTCAAAGGATAAAAGAAGTTCCAAAATTCATAATTGATTCAATAAAAATATAAAATACTATGCGTTACATAATTATTCTATTTGTACTGGTTTCGAATAGCACATTTGCACAAACCTATACGCTTGGAAATATTCAAGAATTAGCAGTTCGTAATTATCCTTTAATTAGTCAACAGGATTTATTAAAAAATACGGAAGCCTTAACTATTAAGAATATTAAATCAGCATTATACCCTCAAATGACAATTAACGGGCAGGCTACCTATCAGTCAGAGGTGACAAGCTTAACTATTCCAATTCCTAATTTCAAAGCTGATCCGCTGTCTAAAGACCAATATAAAGCCACTGCCGAATTGCAACAAACCTTGTACGACGGAGGGTTAAACAAAAAAGCACAGGCAGTTGCAAAGTCTATTTCTTCCATTGAAATTTTAAAAAATGAAGTTGAGTTATTTAAATTAAATGAAAGAGTTACTCAGTTATATTGTAGTATTTTATATACAGATGCGTTGTTAAAGCAAATGGATTATATAGCTAACGATTTAAATAATGGATTGCTAAAAGTAGAAGCACTTTATAAAAATGGAGTTGTGTTCATGAATAATGTATTGCAGGTAAAGGCACAAATATTAAAAAACAACCAGCGCATTGAGGAAGTTATTGCCACTAAAAGGAGTTTATACGATGCAATTGCACTATTAACAAACACTAAAATGATTAACGAGGTAGTTTTTGTAATGCCTAGTCAGGTTGATATTGTAGAAGTAGATGATTTAAATATAAGGCCAGAATTGCTTTTGTTTGATGCACAATTAAATAGTTTTGATTCTCAGGTTGGACTTGTTAATGCAAAAACACAACCTAAAATTGGGGCATTCTTTCAGGGAGGATATGGAAAACCGGGTTTAAATATGCTTAAGAATGATTTTGACTGGTTTTCTATAACGGGTGTTAAGTTTCAATGGTCTTTAGGTAGTTTTTATACGGCCAATAAGGAAAAGATGATATTAAATAATCAGTCTGGCATAGTCAAAAATCAAAAAGCAACTTACTTGCTTAATAACACTATTCAATTAAAGCAAAAGTTGGATGATATCAATAAAATAGAAAAATTAATTATTTCAGATCTTGAAATTGTAGACATAAGAGCACAAATAAAAAATACAACCTTGGTGCAGCTTGATAATGGAGTAATAAGTACCAATGATTACTTAAAAGAAGTGAATGAATATGATGCTTCAAAGCAAATTTTAATCCAACATCAAATACAATTAGTTCAATCGAAACTAGAATATCAATTATTAAAAGGTAAAAAATAATCCAATATGAAAAAATATACATTTATAGCTATACTGTTAACAACCATAAGTTGTGGTAAATCGAATTCCGATTTTGATGCGCAAGGTGTTTTTGAATCTGATGAAGTGGTTGTTGCATCCGAAGTGCCAGGTAAATTATTATCATTTAATGTGAATGAAGGGGATAGTGTTTCTAAAGGCCAAATAGTTGCTTATATAGATTCAAGTAGTAATATTCTGCAAAGGGAACAATTACAAGCTACCCTTAACTCCATCAATGATAAAACAACTGATCCGGCACCTCAAGTTGAATTACTAAATAATCAAATTCAGGTACAACAAAGCCAATTAAAGAATTTGAATTATGAAAAAGGAAGGGTAGAAAATTTATTGAAAAGTGATGCGGCAACTAAAAAACAGTTGGATGATATTAATTTTCAAATTGAATCCTTATTAAAACAAATAAAAGTTACCCAGCAACAAATTAATGTACAAATTGCAGCAGTACGCAATCAAAATAAGGCAATATTAAGTGAGGTTAATCCAGTTAATAAAAAAATTAACCAAGTCCAGGACTTAATTAATAAGGCAAATTTAAGCAATCCAATTAATGGGATTGTATTAACTACCTATGCGAAGGAAGGAGAATTGGTTACTCCAGGTAAGCCTTTATATAAAGTTGCTTATTTAAACGAACTAACCTTAAGGATATATATTACCGGTGACCAATTATCAACCATTAAGATTGGGCAAAAGGTAAAAGTATTTATAGATAAAGGGAAAGACGAATTTACAACCTACCCAGGCACAATATCCGCAATTGCGTCAAAGGCTGAATTCACTCCTAAAACAATTCAAACAAAGGACGAAAGAGCAAATCTTGTTTATGCAGTGAAAGTAATAGTACCTAACGATGGTTTAATTAAAATTGGTATGTATGGAGAAGTCAAATTTTAATATGCAATCCATAGTAATTGAATCACTAAGCAAATCTTATGTCAATGGCAAGAATATTGTCAAAGCATTAGATAATATCAATTTGTCCATAGATAAGGGTTCATTATTTGGTTTAATAGGACCTGATGGAGCTGGCAAAACAACTTTATTCAGAATACTGACTTCCTTATTACTTCCCAATGAAGGCAATGCTTCGGTAGATAATTATGATGTTGTAAAGGAATATAAAGAAGTTAGAAAAAGGATTGGGTATATGCCTGGCAAGTTTTCGTTGTATACTGATTTAACAGTCCAAGAGAATTTGAATTTTTTTGCAAGCATATTTGAAACGACCATTGAACAAAACTATGACCTTATAAAAGGCATTTACGCTCAAATTGAACCTTTTAAGGACAGAAGGGCCGGGAAATTGTCGGGTGGTATGAAACAAAAGTTAGCATTAAGTTGTGCACTCATTCATCGTCCGTCGGTGTTGTTTTTAGATGAACCGACAACAGGCGTAGATGCAGTTTCAAGAAAAGAATTTTGGGATATGCTAAAGGAACTAAAAAAGGAAGGCATCACCATATTAGTTTCAACCCCTTATATGGACGAAGCTAATTTATGTGATAAGGTTGCTTTAATACAGGAAGGTAAGATATTGGATATTGATACACCAAATAACATAACACATAAATTTCCTAAAACCATATACCAAATCAAAAGTAATAATA
>JBEDKT010000176.1:0-2926 GCA_041172025.1 Bacteroidota bacterium | reverse complement strand
AAATCGCAAGATAATAGTGTAGCATCATCATCGGATGTCCTCAGAACCAAGCGCGGGGCATAAACCGCAAACAAAGATGAAAGGTATTATTGGAAAAAAAATTGGCATGACTAGCATTTTCGGAGAAGATGGAAAGCAAATCGCTTGTACTATCATCGAAGCTGGTCCTTGCACTATCACTCAAGTTAAAACACTTGATGTTGATGGTTACACCGCCGTGCAGTTAGCACTTGGCGATAAGAAAGAAAAACATTCTACAAAGTCTGAAATTAATCACTACGCGAAAGCTCAGACTGCTCCCAAAAAATTTGTAAAAGAGTTCCGCAACTACTCCCTTGAAGTAGCACTAGGCGAAACTGTTACCTTAGACATGTTCTCTGAAGGAGATACTGTTGAAGTAGTTGGTACTACTAAGGGTAAAGGTTTCCAAGGTGTTGTTAAGCGTCATGGATTTAGTGGTGTGGGTGAAGCTACACACGGTCAACACGATCGTTCTCGTGCTCCAGGTTCTATCGGTGGATCATCTTATCCAGCGAGAGTATTTAAAGGAATGCGTATGGCTGGCCGTATGGGTTCTGATCGCGTTAAAACAAAAGGTTTGAAAGTATTAAAGTTATTCCCAGAAAAGAACTACCTACTAGTTAGTGGTTCAGTTCCAGGTCATAACGGTTCAATAGTTTTAATCCAAAAGTAATCACAACTTAATCGACAATCATGCAATTAGAAGTAATAGATATAAAAGGCAAAAAAACGGGCAGACAGGTAGAATTACCTGCTGAGATTTTTGGGGCAACTCCTAACGATCACGTTATTTATTTAGCCGTAAAGCAATATTTAGCTGCACGCCGTACAGGTACGCATAAAGTTAAAACGCGTGCTGAAGTAAAAGGATCAAGCAAAAAATTACATAAGCAAAAAGGTACAGGTGGAGCTCGTAAGGGTAATATCCGTAACCCTTTATATAAGGGTGGTGGTACTATATTTGGACCAAAGCCACACGCTTACGATTTTAAATTAAATCGTAAAGTGAAAGACCTTGCAAAAATTTCTGCTTTAAGTCACAAAGCAATTGATCAAGCTATCATCGTTTTAGAAGACATCATATTAGATGCTCCAAAAACTTCTACTTTAGCTACTATCATTAGCCAATTGAACTTAGACAATAAGAAGACATTAGTAATATTACCAGAGTACAACGATAACGTTTATTTAAGTACACGTAATATTCCAAACGTAGCTAGTGCTTTATTAGCTGATATCAATACTTACGACATTATGAATGCGGATGTATTAGTTATCACAGAAGGTGCTGCTAAAATTTTTAACGAAGAAGAAGCTGTTGCTTAGTTCTTTATAAAAAGATAATCATGAAAGTAACTGAAATATTAATTAAGCCGATTTTAACTGAAAAAGCAAACGCTCAACAAGAATCATTGAGAACATATGCATTCAAAGTTAATCGCCGTGCGAACAAATTAGAAATCAAAACAGCCATCGAACAATTTTATGGTGTGAATGTGTTAGAAGTAAACACATTAGTTGTTCCTGGTAAGAATAAATCTCGTTCTACTAAATCTGGTGTTATCTCTGGAGTTAAATCTGGATATAAGAAAGCCTTAGTAAGAGTTGCAGAAGGTGAAACCATTGACCTTTACGCAAGCATTTAAATAATAGTATTGCGAAGCTGAAAAATTCGCAGACTCTAAAAAAGTAAAAAAAACAAAATGGCATTAAGAAAGTACAAACCGATTACAGCAGGTACCCGTTGGAGAATAGGTAACGCCTATGCTGAGATCACAACTAACAAACCTGAAAAGAGTTTATTAGAACCACAAAAGAAAACAGCAGGACGTAACTTCCAAGGTCGTCGTGTTATGCGTTATATGGGTGGTGGTAACAGACAACATTACCGTATCATCGATTTCAAAAGAAACAAAACTGATATGGAAGCTACAGTTGTTTCTATCGAATACGATCCAAACAGAACTGCATTTATCGCATTAGTTCAATATACTGATGGCGAGAAAAGATATATCATTTGCCCACAAGGTTTACAAGTTGGCGCTAAAGTATCTTCTGGTGCTTCAGTTGCTCCTGAAATTGGTAATGCTTTACCAATGAAGAGTATTCCTTTAGGTACGGTGATTCACAATATTGAAATGCAACCTGGTCAAGGTGGCAAATTAGTAAGAAGTGCTGGTGCATCTGCTCAATTAGCGAATAAGGAAGAATCTTACGCTGTATTGAAAATGCCTTCTGGTGAATTAAGAAAACTTTTGATTAACTGTTATGCTACTGTAGGTGTGGTTTCTAATAGCGACCATAACTTAGAAACAGCTGGTAAAGCAGGTAGAAATCGTTGGAAAGGTATTCGTCCTCGTGTTAGAGGTGTTGCCATGAACCCAGTCGATCACCCGATGGGTGGTGGTGAAGGTAGAGCGTCTGGTGGACATCCAAGAAGCAGAACTGGTAAGTATGCTAAAGGAGAGAAAACTAGAACAAGAGGCAAGGGTAGCGATAAGTTAATTATCCAACGCCGCGACGGAAAAAAATTGACAAAATAATTAATTATACAAATTAACTCATAACTATGGGTCGTTCGATTAAAAAAGGTCCTTATATAGATCATAACCTTGAAGTAAAAGTAGAGGGTATGAACGGAGGCAAAACTAAGAAAGCAGTAATCAAAACTTGGAGTCGTCGTAGTACGATCTCTCCAGAATTTGTTGGACATACTTTCGCAGTTCATAACGGAAATAAATTTATCCCTGTGTATGTTACCGAATTCATGGTAGGACACAAATTGGGTGAATTCTCTCCAACAAGAAACTTCAGAGGTCACGCTGGAACTAAGAAATAAACAAGTAGTAATAAACACATTAAGAAATGGAAGCAGTAGCTAAACTAAACAATTATCCCACCGGTC
>JBEDKT010000175.1:0-5585 GCA_041172025.1 Bacteroidota bacterium | reverse complement strand
TTCCTGTTCAGGATATGGTTAAAGTAAAAAACTTTTTATTGGGTAAAACAACACGTTTAATAGGACCAAACTGTCCGGGAGTAATTACTGCTGAAGAATGTAAAGTAGGTATTATGCCTGGCTTTATTTTCAAGAAAGGAACCATTGGAATTGTTTCAAAAAGTGGAACCTTAACTTACGAAGCTGCTGACCAAGTAGTAAAAGCAGGCTTAGGTGTAACTACTGCAATAGGAATTGGAGGTGATCCAATTATTGGAACAACAACTAAGGAAGCAGTTGAATTATTAATGAACGACCCTGAAACAGAAGGCATCATTATGATTGGTGAAATTGGAGGAAGTATGGAAGCAGATGCTGCCAATTGGATTAAGGATAACTTAAGAAAACCCGTTGTAGGTTTTATAGCTGGTCAAACAGCGCCTCCAGGACGCCGTATGGGTCACGCTGGAGCTATCATTGGTGGTGCAGATGATACAGCAGAAGCTAAAATGAAAATTATGGCTGCTTGTGGAATTCACGTATGTGCTAGCCCTGCAGATATTGGTAAAACAATGGCTGCAGCATTGAAAAAATAAATAGTTCTAAACACTTTTATAGCAATCCCTTATTATGAAAATAGTAAGGGATTTTTTATTGTAAATTCGTACCATGAAATGTGCAATCTTATTTATTAGCTTTTGCTTGCTGAGTTTTTTTACAATGGCTCAAACTGCAAAATTAAGTATTCATACTAACCCTCCTAAAGAATTAAAGGTAGGCGCCTCGCACACACTTAAGGTAAGTGTATCCCACACCTTCAAAACCGAACAAACAGGCAACTTAATACTTTCTCTGTTAAATAATAAAACGCAACAATCGGTAGATGGTTGGTTTTTGAATGTATTCCCATTTCAATACTTTACAACTATTTCAGGTACGCCTTTCGACGCCGAATTTCCATTTACAGTTCCTGACGCTTATGAAGGAAAATTTGATATTTTACTAGTCGCCGAAGTTGATAAAATAAAAGACAGTATTCGATTTACTGTCTCAACAAGAAAAAAATAATTCCCCTTGCAAGAAAAAGTAAAATATTTAATAGTTGGTCAAGGCCTTGTAGGTACCTGGCTGAGTTACTTCTTGCAGCAACGACAGCTTTCTTTCAAAATCATAAACGATACTACTATTAAGGCTGCCACAAGCGTAGCGAGTGGTGTAATTAACCCGGTAACGGGAAGAAGAATTGTGCAAACCTGGATGATTGATTCCCTCCTGCCCTTTGCAGTGCAAGCTTATACGGCGTTTGGCGAAACACTAGGTACTGAAATTATTAAAAAAGCGCCAGCCATTCTTTTACACCCTTCCGAACAAATGAAAGAAAGCTTTGAATATCGTTTATCACACGAGAACGTTTATTTATTTAAGAACGATCCCGAAATAGTCCGCTCTTTTTTTAACACTCCTTATGGAACAGGCGCAATTGATGAATGTTATTGGATTGATTTAAATAAAATGTTATCGGCTTCCCGCTTATTATTACAGCAAAATGAAAATTATATTGAATCCAATTTTTCGTTACAAGATTTGACATTTAAAGAAAAGGGAGTTATTTGGCAAAATATACAAGCGGAGTATATTATTTTTTGTGATGGTATTCACGCTATGCATAATAACTATTTTAATAAGCTTCCATTTGCTCCAAATAAAGGAGAGGCGTTAATTATTAAAGTACCTGGATTACCTACTAACCATATTTACAAATCGAATATTTCTATAATCCCATGGGTGGATGATTTATTTTGGGTAGGGTCAAGTTACGAATGGAGTTTCGATAGCATTGCTCCGACGCTGGAATTTAGGGAAAAAATGAAGGAAGCACTAGGCCTATATTTAAAACTCCCATTTGAAGTTGTTGACCATATTGTTGGCGTAAGGCCAGCAAATAGGGACCGAAGGCCTTTTGTAGGTATGCATCCAATATACCCGCAAATAGGTATTTGTAATGGCATGGGCACCAAGGGCTGCTCCCTAGCACCCTATTTTACTAACCAATTAATTGACCACCTTGAATTAGGTTTACCTATTGAACCAGAAGCAAATATTAATAGGTTTCAAAACCTATTAGTTTCCTGATGAATTTAATTTATTTTTAAAAACTATTTCAACACCTATTTCATAATTAAGAAACGAAGTTATATGTCCACTCAAAAAACAAATTTTTACCATATACCAATTGCTTACAGAAGAATGGAAAACTTGCATATCGTGTTTTGGTTATTTAAAGATATTGCGTGGTGTATGTTTTGGAAGCCTTTAGGTATTGCAATGATTATTCCAACATTACTAATTTCAATTGTGATAGCTTGGAGAACTAGAAAAGTGGTTTCAGAATTGTGTCATAATTTGGCTATTACTGTATGGATTACTGCAAACTCCTTTTGGATGTGCACTGAATTTTTTGGTGTTGACCATATTGTAATTTATGAAACCTATAGTATTAAACATTTAGCAGTAATACCTTCTTTGATTGGTGTTTTAATTCTTGCCTATTACTATATTATATACATGCCTAAACACAGGCATGACCCGCTTACCTTGTAATGCTTAAGGAATTACAAATACTTCTTTAAGCGATAGGCTTGTATAAAAGTAACTAGCCCTAATAATGCAACTGTCAAGAAAGCCCAACGAAGTCCAATTCCTTGAGATAAGAATCCTATTATAGGTGGCCCAATTAAAAAACCAAAAAAGCCAACCGAGGAAACTGAAGCAAGTGCAATACTTGCCTGTCCTGGCGCTGCCGATTTACCAACACTCCCGTAAATGGTAGGTATTACCGAAGACACTCCAAAACCAACAAACATAAAACCTATAGCACTAATAATTAAAGAAGGTAAACTTACTGCGATTATTAAACCTATGGTAACAAGTAAACCACTTAACATTAGCTGCTTTCTTGCTCCCCAATAAGTAATTAATTTGTCGGCAAACATCCTACCCGTTGTCATACAAGCCATAAAGCTGATATAGCCAACCGTCCTCAATTCATTGGACACTTTTGCTACATCCTGAAAAAATACCCCACTCCAGTCAAACATCATTCCTTCACATATCATATTACTTAATGCAATAAAACCAAACTGCAACATCAGCGGGCTTGGCTTGTTCCACATTTTATTAAGTGATTGTTTGTTCTTCTCGCTTTGTAATAAATAAGAATGTGCAAATACTAAAAATAAATAAGAAACACCTGCAACAACAATAAATTGACTTAGGACTGACATTTCGTTAGCAACAAAAAAACCGCCAACCAGCCCACCTGCAAAACCAGCTAAACTCCAAAAACCATGAAAAGTTGAAATAATACTTTTTTCAAACGATTTTGCTAGTACCACCGCCTGCGTATTTACAGAAACATTATATAAGTTACCTGCCATCCCAAAAAAGAATAAACAGATTCCCAATTGCCAAGTATTTTCAGCAAGCCCAAGCATGATTAAGGTAATAGGATATAAAACGGCAGCTATTTTCAACATTCTATTACTACCATATAATGAAGTCAAGCTACCCGAAATAGGTATCCCTAAAAAAGACCCTAGGGGTAAGAAAAGTAGCATTCCCCCAAATTCGGCATCATTCAAGCCCAACTGCATTTTAACGTCTGGAATACGACTTGCCCAACTAGCAAAACAAATACCCGTGAAAAAGAAGAAGCCCGATAATACGACACGCCTAGTGCGATTGGAAATTGCTTGTGCTGACATGCAGCAAAGGTCGTGATTTTATAGGAATTGGGCTATATTTGCAGACCTAACATTTTTAATAGATTTATATGTACCGTACGCACCATTGTGGAGAATTAAATACTCAATTTGTAAACCAAAATGTAACCCTTGCAGGTTGGGTTCAAACAATAAGAAAATTTGGAGCAATCACTTTCGTGGACCTTAGGGACCGTTATGGTATTACTCAACTATTAATTGGGGAAGAATTACAAACACAGTTAGATGCACAACCATTAGGGCGTGAATTTGTGATACAAGTTAAAGGAACTGTCATTGAACGTTCTAGTAAAAACTTAAATATCCCAACTGGCGAAATTGAATTAAAAGTTACTGAATTTAAAATATTAAATGCCTCAATTGTTCCTCCATTCACTATTCAGGATGAAACAGACGGCGGGGATGATATTAGAATGAAATATCGCTTCTTGGATTTAAGAAGAAATGCAATTAAGAAGAACATGGAATTACGTTATAATGTAAACCGTGCCACAAGGAACTATTTACATGAAAAAGGTTTCATGGATATAGAAACTCCTTTCTTAATAAAATCTACTCCCGAAGGTGCGCGTGACTTTGTAGTCCCAAGCAGAATGAATGCAGGTGAGTTTTATGCTTTACCACAATCTCCACAAACTTTTAAACAACTATTAATGGTGAGTGGTTATGACCGCTATTACCAAATTGTAAAATGCTTTAGAGACGAGGATTTAAGAGCCGATAGGCAACCAGAATTTACACAGATTGACTGTGAGATGAGCTTTGTAGAACAAGAGGATGTGTTGAATATGTTTGAAGGTTTGATAAAAAGCATTTTTAAGGACGTTAAGGATATCGACTATACCGACACAGTGCAAAGGATGACATGGGAAGACGCTATGTGGAATTATGGTAACGACAAACCAGATATTAGATTTGGCATGGAACTATGCAATTTAAAAAAGCCGTCCCATGTGTATGCCGAAAAACAGGACCAAGCAGCTTTAATTAATGGCGTTGATTTTAAAGTATTTGATGAAGCTGAAACTGTTATCGCGATTGCGGTTCCAGGATGCAGTGACTATTCACGCAAACAAACCGACGACTTAACCGAATGGGTTAAACGTCCGCAAATTGGAATGAAGGGTTTAGTATTTATTAAATGTAATACCGATGGTACTTTTAAAAGTAGTGTTGACAAATTTTACAATGAGGATAAATTAAAAGCAATTGCTGCTGCATCAAACGCTAAAGCAGGAGATTTGATTTTAATACTTGCAGGAGCTGAAGAAAGAACGCGTAAAGCAGTGAGTGAATTACGTTTAGAATTAGGCAAGCAATTAGGCTTTAGAAAAGACGATGAATTCCGATTACTTTGGGTATTAGACTTCCCATTGTTTGAATATGACGAAGAAGGTAACCGTTGGGTAGCTAGGCACCATCCGTTCACTTCTCCTAAGCCAGACCATATTGATATTATGATTAATAATGCGCCTGAAATTAAAGACGCTTCAAAATATTTAGAACACCCTTATGCCAATATCAAAGCGAATGCTTATGATATGGTATTAAACGGAAACGAAATTGGTGGTGGTTCCATTCGTATTTTTCAAAGGGCTTTACAGGAAAAAATGTTTGCAGCTTTAGGTATGTCACCAGAAGAAGCACAACATAAATTTGGTTTCTTATTAGGTGCTTTTGAATATGGCGCACCTCCACATGGCGGACTAGCATTTGGTTTTGACCGTTTATGTGCATTGTTAGGTGGAAGTGAAAGTATCCGAGATTTTATCGCATTCCCTAAAAACAATAGCGGACGTGATGTAATGTTAGATGCACCTAGTA
>JBEDKT010000174.1:0-5717 GCA_041172025.1 Bacteroidota bacterium | reverse complement strand
TTTTATTTACAAATAATAAAATAAAAGGAAAATTAATATTTGAGTACGCTATTCTAAAATAATAGTTTCATGCATCTCAGGAGTAAGCACTTCTTTAAAGCCTTTATTCCTTAAGCGTTCTGCAAAATGGTCCTGTACTTCGGCCTCTCCATGCACTACAAATACTTGTTTAACTAAATCAGGTATTTGACATGCTAGGAATTGAGTCAAGTCCTCGTAGTCGCCATGGGCACTCATGCTTCGTATTGCCCCTACTGCAGCTTTTACTGGATAAGTGTCCCCGTATATACGAACTTCCTTTTGTCCATTCATTAACCTACCTCCTAGTGAACGTGGTTCACAATAACCTACCATTAAAATGGTGTTTTTTGTGTGCTCGATATTATTTTTAATATGGTGCTTAACCCTTCCTGCATCGGCCATACCTGAAGCAGATATTATTATTTTAGGACGGAGGTCCTCATTTAAAGCCTTACTCTCGTCAACAGATTTAATATACTTTAACCCTTCAAAATCGAATGGGTCTTTATCAACCTCTAATATCTTCTGAATTTTTTTATTGAAGTATCTAGGGAAAGATTTTAAAACCTCCGTTGCTTCAATACTCAAAGGACTGTCAACATATACTGGAATTTTTGGCAGCCTATTTTCAATTGACAACTGGTTTAGTTCAAATAAAATTTCCTGGGTCCTTCCGACGCTAAATGCAGGTATAATTAAATTTCCCTTCTTTTGCACACAAGTACTTTCTATCCATTTTAATAAGTCGTCCGGAGTAGAATGTACTAGGTCATGTAATTTGTCGCCATAAGTGCTTTCTATAATTATATAATCCGCTGCTGGGAAATTTGCAGGCGACCTTAATATCAAGTCACGGTAACGTCCCACATCACCACTAAAAGTTAAGGTGCTTTGTACCCCTTCTTCATTAATTTTTAAGTTTACCACTGCACTACCTATAATGTGACCTGCTTCGGTATATAACAATTCTACACTTTCAGTAATACGTGTGGGAATATTATAGTCGATGGGTGTTAATAAGGGTAAAACAATATTCACGTCGTCTATTGTGTACATTGGTTCAAGTGGAGGTAAGCCTTCTTTAGCTCGGCGTTTATTGATATACTTAGTGTCGTCCCTTTGTATCATTGCCGAATCCTCCAGCAATATTTCAGTTAATGCTTTAGTGCCTGGTGTGCAATATATTTTACCATGAAAACCTTCCTTTGTTAGTTTAGGCAGTAACCCCGTATGATCGATATGTGCGTGGGATAAAATAACATACGCTACTGTTGTTGGATCAAATCCGAAATGTGCATTTAATAAATCAGTTTCCTTTCCCATCCCTTGAAACAATCCACAGTCCAATAAAATATTTTCGCCATTCTTTAATTGCAACAAATGTTTTGACCCTGTTACCGTGCGCGCAGCACCGTGAAAACTTAGTTTCATAACAAAAATTTAATACTACTAAGTTAACCTATAATGCAATGGCAGCAACTAAATAATCTGCTATTAAAATTAATATACAACTTACTACAACCGACTGAGTGCCCGCTTTTCCTATTTCTAAAGCACCACCTTTAACGTAGTATCCAAAATAGGCAGGAATACTGCTAATAATTAATGCGAAAATATATGCTTTATATGCAGCAATAGTTATGTTGTGCAAATCCAATCCTTTTCTTACTCCTGCAATAAATATTTCTGGGGCAATTATACCTGACCAGCCCCCAACCATATACCCACCCCATATTCCAAGCACTGCAGAAAGTCCAATTAGTATTGGAACCATTGACAAAGCACCTAAAATTTTAGGAAGTACTAAATAGTTTTTTGTATTTATACCCATAATCTCTAGTGCGTCTATTTGCTCACTTACGCGCATATTTCCTAATTCACTTGCAATTTTACTACCTACTACTCCCGCAAGTACAATACTTAAAACGGTAGGCGCAAATTCTAAAATAATACTATCTCGTACAATTTGTCCTATGGTTGAAATAGGCACTAGGGGGTTTGTTAACTGGTAGGCGGTTTGGACCGTAGTTACCGCGCCAAGGAATAAGGAAATGATTACCACAATTGGTAAAGAACCAATGCCAATATCAACACATTGTTTTATGTACTCTTTCCAAAACATTTTCCTGTTCTCTGTAGTAGAGTTCATTCCTTTTAACATTAAAAGGTATTTTCCAAAATGTGTGAAAAGATTCATACTATAAAATTAACTTATTTCTTTCTTTTTTTCATGCGCTTCCACCAACTTGTTCTTTGCACTTCGGTATCGGTGTCAATTCTGGTCTTCAATTGCGCGTCTACTACTGCAACAGTGGCCATATTAATAATATTTCTCACACTAGAGCCTAACTGTAAAACATTTACCGGCTTTTTTAATCCCAATAGAATTGGTCCAATAATATCTACGCCTCCAACTTCTTTCAATAAATTGTAGGCTATGTTTCCAGCAGTTAAATTAGGGAATATTAATACGTTTACATCTGCGTCAACTAATTCGCTAAATGGATAGTTTTCTCTAAGAATTTCTTTATTAAAAGCTAGCATACCTTGCATTTCTCCGTCTACTATTAATGAAGGGTTTCTTTGCTTTATTATCCTTGTTGCTTCTGCAACCATTTTCGCTTCCGGTGTGTCGCTACTACCAAAATTACTATAGCTTAACATAGCCACTTTGGGTTCAATATTAAAATTGCGTACTTCCTTAGCTACCAGCAATGCGATATCCGCTAATTCTTCTGCATTAGGACTAATATTAACGGTGGTATCTGCTAAAAATAGTGGTCCTTTCTTAGTGATTAACAAATACATGCCTGCTATTTTTTTAACCCCTTCGTCGGTTCCTATTATTTGTAAGGCAGGTTTTATACCGTCGGCGTAATTCCTAGTCAAACCCGATAGCATTGCATCAGCTTCGCCTGTTTCCACCATCATGGAACCAAAATAATTTTGAGTGCGCATGAGTTTTAAACTCTCATATTTATTTACTCCTTTGCGTTGACGCTTTTGGAATAATAAAGAACCAAAAAATTCGCGTTTCGCTTCCATCTCGTCACTTCTTACATCAATTATTGGCAAGTCAGAAATATCGATATTGTTTGCGGCCGCAATATTTTTAATACGCGCTTCATTACCTAATAAAATTGGATAGGCAATACCGTCGTCATAAACAATACTTGCTGCTTTTAATATTTTTGTGTTTTCTGCATCGGCAAATACTAAACGTTTTGGATCACGTCTTGCTTTGTTACTTATTAAACGTAATAATTGGTTGTCTAATCCCAAACGCTTGTTTAACTGAACCACATAAGCATCCCAATTAGGGATTTTTATTTGCGCTACACCCGATGCTTCTGCTGCTTTTGCTACCGCAGGGGCTAATGTACTAAGCAACCTTGGATCCAATGGTTTGGGAATAATATAATCTTTACCAAAGCATAAATTTTGTTGGTTATAAGCCATGTTAACCATATCAGGCACCGCTGTTTTAGCCAATTCTGCCAGTGCATTTACCGCAGCTAGTTTCATTGCTTCGTTAATTTGTTTTGCACGCACGTCCAATGCTCCACGAAATATATAAGGGAAGCCCAATACATTATTCACTTGGTTAGGATAGTCCGAACGGCCTGTTGCCATTATAATATCCTTTCTTACCGCAGTTGCTGTCTCGTAATCAATTTCAGGATCAGGATTAGCAAGTGCAAATACAATTGGATTTTTTGGCATGCTTGCTACCATTTCACCCGAAACAATATTACCAGCACTTAATCCTAAAAACACATCGGCTGTTTTAAAAGCCTGTGCAAATGTTACAGTACTCGACTTTACAGCAAATGGTTTTCTATCCTCTCCCAAATCAGTTCTTCCTTGGTGTAATATTCCGTCTTTATCAAACAAGTGGAAGTTTTCATACTTCGCACCTAATGCGATATATAATTTAATACAAGCCATTGCTGCAGCGCCCGCGCCACTTACAACAAACTTTGCTTTATCGATTTTTTTCTTTTGTAATTCAAGTGCATTCAATAAAGCTGCACTACTAATAATTGCTGTTCCGTGTTGATCGTCGTGCATCACCGGAATATTCATTGTCTCCTTTAATTTTTGTTCGATATAAAAACATTCTGGCGCTTTTATATCTTCTAAATTAATGCCGCCAAATGTAGGTTCTAAAGACTTTACAATCGCTACAAATTTATCAGGATCGGTTTCGTTTATCTCAATATCAAATACATCAATGTCTGCAAATATTTTGAACAATACGGCTTTACCTTCCATTACGGGCTTACTTGCCAACGGTCCAATATTTCCTAGTCCTAAAACAGCAGTTCCATTAGTAATTACCCCAACCAAATTTCCCTTAGCCGTATATTTAAATACATCCGCAGGATTGTTCTGAATTTCGGTACATGGTATGGCAACTCCTGGGCTATACGCCAAGGATAAATCCTTTTGGGTTTTAGCTTCCTTCGTAGGAATTACTTCAATTTTACCCGGTCTTCCGCCAGCATGGTATTCAAGTGCCTGTTCTTTCCTAAGATTATCTTTTGTCGACATATAGCTAGTTTATAACGAATGTTAGTTTAGAGGTAGGCAAAGCTACTGAATTAATTGAAAATGGGTTTTGAAAGCAATTTAGGCAAATAAGCGCACGCCTAACCAGGCCATCATGCCTACTCCATGTGTTATTGCCTTTTCGTCTATATTGAATAAAGGGGTATGTACATTATGGACAATACCTGCCTGTTCGTTCCTCACTCCTAACCTGAAAAAACAACCCGGAATCACTTGTGAGTAATAACCAAAGTCCTCAGCACCCATTCGCTTTTCAGTTTCTTCCACATTTTCTTTACCCATAAATTCGTCAGCCAATAGCCAAGCAGCTTCGGTAATAATAGGTTCGTTGTCCACCGTTGGGTAACCAACGTCTACCCTGAAATCTATTTCGGCTCCTGTTGCAATGGCTAACCCTTTTGCCTGCTGCATCATTAACTCATGTGCTTGAAAACGCCAAGCTTCGTCCATGGCCCTAAATGTGCCCATTAATTTTACTTCACTTGGTATTACATTGGTTGTATTACCTCCATGAATAGAACATATAGAAAGTACAGAAGGGTTTTGCGGGTTTCTGTTTCGTGAAATAATCGTTTGCAAACTTGTAATTAATTGCGCAGCCACTAAAATAGTATCTACAGTTTGGTGTGGTGTTGCAGCATGCCCCCCTGGTCCTTTTATACTCACATATAATTCATCCGCACTTGCCATTACACGCCCTTTTCTAAAACTTAGTTTTCCATAGTTTAAACCCGGATGCACATGCAAGCCAATAATTCCTTGTGGCTTAGGGTTTTCTAACGCACCATCGCGTATCATATAACTTGCACCTCCTGGATTTTTTTCTTCACCAGGTTGAAATAATAATTTTATGGTTCCTTCAAACTCACCCTTCAGTTCCCACAAAATTTTTGCAGCGCCCAAAAGAATTGTAGTGTGTACGTCATGCCCGCAAGCATGCATCACACCCTCCTTAGTTGAAATATAATCGATATTGTTTTCTTCTATAATTGGCAACGCATCCATGTCGGCGCGTAATGCAATGATTCTTGAAGCAGGATTTTTGCCTTCTATAATACCCAAAACACCTGTTGTTGCAATTACCGTAAAGGGTATACCTATTTTAGAAAGTTGCGCTTGAACAT
>JBEDKT010000173.1:0-4086 GCA_041172025.1 Bacteroidota bacterium | reverse complement strand
GGGCATAGTATTGACAGCCAGGACCCAATATTTGGACTAGTGGTGAACGGACTAGTGGAAATTGAAAATTTAAAAAGAAATGACACAGCACAAGAAGGAGATGTATTAATGCTTACAAAACCTTTAGGTGTGGGCATTATGGCCACTTCACAAAAAAGATCATTATTAACTGAGCCCGATTTAGCGTTGTTGGTAAAACAATTAACCACCATAAATAAAGCGGGTGAAGCATTAGGTAAAGTGAAGGGTGTGCATGCAATGACCGACGTAACTGGTTTTGGATTGTTAGGTCATTTAACAGAAATGATGCAAGGCAGCAATTTGACTGCAACAATTAGTTACGACTTAATTCCAATTATAAAAGAAGTGCGCACTTATATTGCACTAAAAGCAATTCCAGGTGCCACTGCACGTAATTGGGATTCTTGCAAAGAAGGTGTATTTTTTGGCGAAGGTGTTGACGAAGCCGAAGCGGTGCAATTATTACCCGACCCACAAACAAATGGAGGTTTATTAATTGCTGTAGCACCAAGTGCGGTAACAGCAGTGCAAGAAATATTAAATGAATTTGGTATAAATTATACCACACCATTTGGCGAAGTTGGAGTAGCTAAAGAAAAAAGAATTATCGTAAATAAATAGTACGCAATTATTATTATCCAAAGGACACTTTATTCAAAAATTAAGTGTCCTTTGTTTTTTATCTGGTCTGGCGTTAATTCGGCAACAAGCTGAACCCCTTTGATATTGCGGACTGTGTACAAAATATCATTTACTTTTTCGTCTTCAATCCATTCCCCTCTAATCCACCAAATAAAGTCCATATGCTTTAATTCTGGCAATAAATATTCACCATCAAACTGGTTGTGGTAAACAAAATGTTGGATTGAAGTATTGGGCTCGCTACCCTCATACATGGAAAAATAATAAGTTCTGTTTTTACGTTTCAATGCAATTTCATGATTAGGATTAAACCTAAACTCGAATCCCATAAATTGATTTAGTAAAATACAAAATTGGTAGTTTTTAATAGGCGCAGAAATTCCTAAAATTCTCGAACCTTCAAAATCCTGTTCGTTAATTGCGTCTTGGTCTAATATTAATTTACTACTCATATTGTTTACTAATATAAATGGCTAAAATTCAATATTCAATTGCACTTCCTCCGTGCCTCTTTTATAAGTAAGTGTGGTTTTATCTCCTTTCTTAAATTTAGAAAGTGTAGTCATATAACTCATTACGTCTACTAGTTTATAATCACCAATTTGCACAAGCACATCCCCTCCCTTCAAACCTAAGCGCTCAGCTAGTTTGCCAGGAGTTGCTCCTTCTATTTTAACCCCTGTTCCAGTAAATGCATAGTCAGGCATTACACCCAAACTAACAGTAAACTTTGTGCTCCTGCCCATGGACTGCTCACGTGTTTTTAAAAAATCAAGTTTGCCATAGGAGTCGGTGTTCTTAATAATTGCTTGTACATACCTTACAATATTTAACTGCCCTGTATAATTAATTTTATCCCAGTCGTCAGTTGCTTTGTGGTAATCACTGTGGCTACCCGTAAACATAAATAAAACAGGCATGCCTTTTCTGTAAAAACTTGCGTGATCACTTGGGCCCGAACCAGCGCTGTCATAATGCGTAATTAAAGTAGTAGGTGTCTTAGCTAAAATTTCCGACCATTTGCTTGAAGTGCCATAACCACCCACACTTAATTTACGTGCGGTATCGTACCTGCCAACCATATCCATATTAATCATGTAATTAAAGTCACCTTTAAAAGTTGGATTTTCTAACCAATACTTGCTTCCAAATAAACCAAGTTCTTCACCAGAAAAATGTATAAATAAATAGTTGTTATGCTTAGGTGATTTTTTAGCAAGGCCTTTTGCTAATTCAAGCAAAGCTGCAGTACCACTGGCATTGTCGTCGGCTCCATTACGAATTAAACCATTAATATCTAATGCATTTTTGTCTTCATTATACCCTAAGTGGTCTAAATGCGCGCCTATAATTACCGTATTGGTGGCATTATTGTCAATAAATGCAACTACATTATGTGCAGTTCTGTTTGCTATTTCAAATTCAATATTAGCAGCAATGTCATAAGTTTCAGCTACATCTTTAAAGGACTTCTTCCATCCTTCTTTCGTAAAATAAATAACCGGGATGGCTAATGCTTTTGCAGTATCAAATTTATTGTATTGTATGTTATCTACTAAAGTTCCGCTATTATGTAAAAAAAGCGCTGTCGCTCCTTTTTGCTTTACTTCGTTCGACGTAGTAATTAACCATTCATTTATATCAAAATGCGGATTGCTTGTATTTTCTTCTAATACTTCTTGCAAGTCCTTAAACCAAACTTGCTTTGCTTCGTTTAATGAAACGGCTGCACTTGAAGTAAATGATGCCGAGCCACTATTTGATAAAGGGAAATAGTCATTTGTTTTTTCAAGTAACTGATTGTTCACTTTAATAAAAGCATTCGACGTCATGCGCTTGCCTTCGTTAATTGGAAAAGCTTGCACAAAACCATCTGTACCCATTGGCTTTAACCCTAAGGCTTGGTATTGCTTAATAATATAGTCAACTGCTTTCATCTCCCCTACACTACCTGCCCTTCTTCCCTCCAATTCGTCACTTGCCAAAAACTGAACATGGCTTTGTAAGTGTGCAGCTAACTGCTTATCGGCCTTTTTAAGCTTTTGAGCCATTAAAAACAAGGGGGAAACTAATAAAAAGAGCGTGGTAAGTTTGCGCATGATGATATATTAAAGCACAAAATTAAGAAAAGCAGGCAGGATTTGAGTGACTTGGCGCACATTAGTTTAAAACAACACTCAATTTCTAATTTCGTAAGCCGTCCCCATACATAAAAGGTAGCTTTGCCGCCACATGAAGCCAGGTATCAATATAGCTTTAGTGGGTAACCCCAACTGCGGAAAAAGTTCACTTTTCAACGCACTAACTGGCTTGCACCAAAAAGTAGGCAATTTCCCTGGCGTAACGGTAGACAAAAAAACAGGGAGCTTGGCTTTAGGCAAATACGCCAGTACTTTAATTGACTTACCTGGTACCTATAGTTTTTATCCAAAACGTGAAGACGAATGGGTTGCTTACAAAGTATTAATGGGTGTAGACGAGGAAATTAAAACCGATGTAATATTATTAATTGCAGATGCAAGTAACCTAAAAAGAAATTTACTTTTTTGTAGTCAAATAATTGATTTAAAAATACCAGTTGTATTAGCATTGACAATGAATGACCTTGCTAGTAAAAAAGGAATTAAAATTGACGTGGAAGGTTTACAAGCCGATTTAGGTATTCCAGTGGTAGCCATTGACGCAAGAAAAAACAAAGGACTCCTTGAATTAAAAAAAGCGTTAGTTGGAATTATTGAAACAAAACGTTCCAGAAATCAGGAAAGTTTTATTGACAATAAAAAATTAGCCCCAGCCGCAATAGATGCATTCAAGCAACTGTATCCCACACATAGCGACTATGCAGCTTTGCATTATTTAATGCACCACGAAGCATTCCCGTTAGACCCTGAAACGCAAACTACCATTGAACAAATTGAAATTGATCACGATTTTAATCATACTAAAACACAGGCACAAGAAATTTTACAAAGGTACGGGCGTATTCAAGAAATAATGAAACACCGTGTTGTGGAACCCGACCCTGGTGCAAAGAAAAAAAGAACTGACAAGCTTGATAATATTTTTTTACACCGCGTAGGCGGCTATTTAATTTTATTTACCGTTTTATTTTTCTTGTTTCAGTCGGTATTTTGGATGGCAAAATTTCCAATGGAAGGCATTGAATGGATATTCACAAATATTACTACTTACTTAAACCAGGCATTGCCAAATGAATGGTGGCAAGATTTATTAGTAAACGGAATTGTTGCCGGCATGGGTGGTATTGTTGTGTTTGTTCCACAAATAATGATACTATTTGGTATTATAACTTTATTAGAAGACACAGGATATATGGCGCGCATAAGCTTCTTAAGCGATAAGCTAATGCGAAAAGTTGGCTTAAATGGCAAGAGTGTGATGCCTATGATTAGTGGTTTTGCT
>JBEDKT010000172.1:0-2732 GCA_041172025.1 Bacteroidota bacterium | reverse complement strand
TTGCTACAGCGAATGATATTAGTCGTATTCAACCTGCCTTAAGGGACAGGCTAGAAATTATCGATTTAAGTGGTTATGCAATTGAAGAAAAAGTAGAAATAGCGAAGAGGCATTTATTGCCGAAACAAAAAACAGCCCATGGCTTAGATAAAATTAATTTCAAGATACTGGATAATGTATTGGAAAAAGTAATTGAAGACTATACCAGAGAAAGCGGAGTGCGTGAATTGGATCGTCAGTTGGCTTCTATTATGCGCTATGAGGCAAAGGAATTGGCATATAAACATAAAGTAAAGCCCACAGTTACCAAATCGGATATCATTAAAATATTAGGTCAGCCTAAGTACAGTAATGAAATTTACAAAACGGTAAATATGCCTGGTGTTGCTGTTGGCTTAGCTTGGACTTATGTAGGTGGGGATATTTTATTTATTGAAGTATTGCTTGCCGATGGTAAAGGGGAAATGAAATTAACCGGTAACCTAGGTAATGTGATGAAGGAAAGTGCAACAACAGCACTTACTTATTTACAAGCGAATGCTAAAAAAATAGGGGTTGACCCAGCTTTATTTAATACGAAAGCAATCCATGTGCACGTTCCTGAAGGAGCAGTTCCTAAGGATGGTCCAAGTGCAGGTATTACCATGTTAACTGCGTTAACTTCGGCATTCACCGGTAGGAAAGTAAAGCCTTATTTAGCTATGACAGGGGAGATTACCTTACGTGGCCAGGTTTTACCAGTTGGCGGTATTAAGGAAAAAATACTGGCTGCTAAAAGGGCTGGCATGAAAGAAATTATTATGTGCTGGCAAAATGAAAAAGATGTAAATGAAATTGACCAAGCCTTTATTAAAGGACTTCAGTTTAATTATGTAAAAAATATGCAACAAGTATTGGACTTGGCCTTAGTTTAAATTTGTTATGACACATTCAAACCCTAGCTTTGCTTTATGAGGAAGGTTTATCCCAATTATAAAAAGCTAGGGTTTTTTATTGCTCTTATTTTTACGCTGTTTATGCAAGGCACGCAGGTGGCTGCACAAACTACAGCGGGGAATGCAGTTTATAATTTTCTACAACTTCCTTATAGTGCGAAAGCAACTGCCTTAGGGGGTATAAATATTTCAACTAAAAGTGACTTGGGTTTGGCTATGTTTAATCCGGCCTTGCTAGAAAGTACCATGGACGGTGACTTGCATGTGAGTGTCAAGCCTTACTATGCTTCTATAAAGCAATACGATTTTAGTGGCGCTAATTATTGGAAGCAAAAAAATATTATTTTAGGTTGGGGTGTGCATTATATGGATTATGGTAGTATTCAAATGCGGGATGTTATTGGTAATGATTTGGGTGTAATTAAACCGAACGACTATGCAGTTCAAATTTCCTTGTCGACAAGCTATATTCAAAATTTTCAGCTAGGCACTTCGTTAAAACTAATACAGTCCAATTATGGTGCATATAAATCAAATGGGGTAGCCTTTGATATTGGGTTGGTGTATAGTGCGCCAAATGATTTATCAAATGCAAGTATTCTTGTAAAAAATATTGGGTTACAGACAAAGTCTTATTTACAAAAGGAAGAATTACCCTTTAATGTAATTATTGGGTGGACTAAGAAATTAGAAAACGCGCCGGTTCAATTTTCTGTTACGGCCGAGCGGATGTCTGTATGGAATAATTTATATTATGATTCTACATTTTCAAATATGGAAGGGATAAAACGTCCAAGTAGTTTGAAAAATGTATTTAATCATTTAGTAATTGGAGGCGCTTTTTTTATTGGTGAACAAGTTGAACTTAACCTTGGATATAATTTTATACGTCGTTATGAATTGAATGTTGACAATCAACAAAATTTCATGAATGGCTTTAGTGCTGGTTTTGGCCTAGCCTTAAACAGGACCAAGTTGCAATATGGCAATGCCTTTTTTCAAAAAAACCTATACCATCATATCACATTATTTTATTCCTTAAAAAAATAACCTATCCTATTAACGATTTGTTTTTTTGGGAGGTAATAATGCTTTAGGTTTTTGCCCTTCTTTATTTGCCGGTACAACTACTTTTTTATTATTAGGAGTAGGTGTATTAGCTGCTGGTGCAGGAGTGGTTGCTGGCAATTCATAATCTGATTCAGCTTTAATGTCCTCTGAATTTTCCATTACATCGGCTGTTTCAATAGCTAATGTGTCTTTGGTTACGAAATTAATATCAAAGTCGTTTAGGAGTTCATCAGGTCTTGCAAATGTTGCGTTAGGGTCCAAATTACATGCTGGGTCGTTTGCTACTTTATTCATAAAGTAAGCCCATATTGGTAAGGAAGCGTGCGCACCTTGTCCAAAATAATTATCAGAGAAACGGATATAACGGTCGTCACAACCCACCCATGCGCCAGCAAGTAGTTGAGGAGTATAACCCATAAACCATAAATCACTGTTGTCGTTGGTAGTTCCTGTTTTCCCTGCTATTGACTGCGCAGGAATGTCATAAGAATAAATACTACGTCCTGTTCCTTTTGAAATAACACCTTGCATCATATTTACTACTGAATAAGCAGTAACTTCTTTTATTACTTTCCTTCGCTGAGGAGAAAAACTTTCTAATACATTACCATTTTTATCTTCGATTCTATTTATAAAGAAAGGTTGTGCATTATATCCTCCACCAGGGAACATGGTATAAGCTTGCACCATTTCAAACATTGAAATTTCGCATGAGCCAAGTGCTAT
>JBEDKT010000171.1:0-15866 GCA_041172025.1 Bacteroidota bacterium | reverse complement strand
ACTCAATTAAATGGTCCACGTGGAACACCTGGTTGATTAGCCAGTCGTGAAATACGGAATTTATTTAAAACTGTTCCACGTGGAACGCTTTTGAATAAAAATCAAACTTATATTTGCAACCTTATGTTTCCAAAATACAATGTCATAGTAGTGGGTGCCGGTCATGCCGGTTGTGAGGCTGCAGCTGCTGCGGCCAACATGGGTAGCAAAGTGCTTTTGGTTACCATGAATATGCAAACAATTGCTCAAATGAGTTGTAACCCGGCTATGGGTGGAATTGCAAAAGGACAAATAGTGAGAGAAATAGACGCTCTTGGTGGGTATAGCGGAATAGTAAGTGACCTAAGTACTATTCAATTTAGGATGTTGAATAAAAGCAAGGGTCCTGCAATGTGGAGCCCTAGGACACAAAACGACAGACATTTGTTTGCAAGCAAGTGGAGGGAGATGCTAGAGCAAACTCCAAATGTTGATTTTTACCAAGATTCTGTTCATGAACTTATTATTAAAAATAGCAAGGTTTGTGGTGTAAAAACCAGTCTTGGGCATACTATTGAATCAGATGCTGTAGTTATTACTAGCGGAACTTTCCTAAATGGGATAATACATATAGGGGAGAAGCAAATAGGCGGTGGCCGTGTTGCCGAAAAAGCAGCTACAGGTATTACCGAGCAGTTAGTTTCATTTGGACTAGAGTCGGATAGGCTTAAAACAGGAACACCTCCAAGGGTAGACGGTCGTAGCCTTGACTATACAAAAATGGAAGAACAAAAGGGTGACGAAGAGGTTGTAGGGTTTTCTTATATGGATATACCAAGGGTAAAAGCAGCAGAACAACGTTCTTGCCATATAACATACACCGACACCATTGTTCATGATATATTAAAAACAGGTTTTGACCGAAGCCCAATGTACCAAGGTAGAATTGAGGGAGTGGGTCCAAGATATTGTCCAAGTATTGAAGATAAAATAAATCGTTTCGCAGAAAGAGACCGTCATCAATTATTTGTAGAACCAGAGGGTTGGAATACATGTGAGGTTTATGTGAATGGGTTCTCAACTAGCTTACCAGAAGAAGTGCAGTACGAAGCTCTTCGTATGGTTCCTGGTTTTGCCAATGCTAGAATGTTTCGCCCTGGTTATGCAATTGAATATGATTTCTTTCAGCCGACACAATTAAAATACACACTTGAAACAAAGGCCTTAGAAAATTTATATTTCGCAGGACAAATAAATGGAACAACTGGTTATGAAGAAGCAGCTTGCCAGGGAATTATGGCGGGTATAAATGCGCACTTAAAAATTAACGAAAAAGCGCCACTTATTTTAAAACGTAGTGACGCTTATATTGGTGTTTTAATAGATGACTTAATTAGCAAAGGAACAAACGAACCATACAGAATGTTTACTTCTCGTGCTGAATTTAGAACCTTGTTGCGTCAGGACAATGCTGATATAAGATTGACGGAAACTAGCTACAAGCTTGGGTTTGCGAGTGAAGCACGTATGAGAAAAGTGGAAGAAAAAAAATCACAGGTTGCGGCTATTAGAGAAATATTAACTACACATTCAATAGAACCGGCCGAAATAAATCCTTTCTTAACAAGCATTGAATCGGCCACCATAGTAGAGAAACAAAAAGCCGCAAGAATTGTTTTGCGTCCTAATATTAGCCTGCAACAAATAATGGACAATAGTGTTTCACTGAAAGAAATTTTAGGATCAAAAAATATAGACCATTTAGAACAAGCCGAAATACAAGTTAAATACGAACGTTACATTGAGAAGGAACAAGAAATAGTAGAACGTATGGCATCGCTCGAGGATAAACTTATTCCTGAAAGCTTCGATTATGACAAAGTAAACGCCCTTTCTATTGAAGCGATGCAAAAATTCAAAAAAATAAGACCCGTTACGCTAGGCCAGGCCAGCAGAATAAGCGGAGTGAACCCAAGTGATATTCAAATATTAATGGTTTTTATGGGACGATAGCATTGTGCCAAAAAAGGTCCTTTTCCGCCCATCAAAAAAAAAGACCCATCGATTTATTCCCGACTTCTTTTTAGTAGCTTTAATACTATTCTAAATAATTAAAAATTAGTCTCGTATGAAGCGAATTTTTTTATTAATTACGCTGCTAAGTGCAGGTGTAATTACTAAAGCTCAGGAGTCTTTCCCCGTTAACGGTGTGAGGGATATTCGATCTGGTTTGTATGCATTTACAAATGCTACTATTGTACAGAACGAAAAATCAAAGTTGGAGAATGCAACCTTGATTATTAAACAAGGAAAAATTATTGCAGTAGGGATTGGCTTAGCTATTCCAAGTGATGCGGTAGTAATTGACTGTAGTAAAAAATTCATTTATCCTTCGTTTGTTGATGCGTTTACCGATTACGGTATTGCACCAAACAGCCGTCCGGCTGGTGGATTTAATTACGGAGCTCCTGCACAATTTATTTCTAACAAAGCGGGTGCTTATAATTGGAACCAAGCAGTTAGGGCCGAACTAAATGCAGCAGATGTTTTTTCAAATGACGAAGCTTCGGCAAAAGCATTAAGAGCAAATGGTTTTGGTACTGTATTTACACATATTAAAGATGGTATAGCAAGAGGAACGGGAGCGGTTGTTAGCTTAGGAGCCGAAAGCGATAATATCTCTTTATTAAAAACTAAAGCAGCCGCTGTATATTCTTTTTCAAAAGGAACGTCTACACAATCTTACCCAAGTAGTTTAATGGGTAGCATTGCTTTATTGCGTCAAACCTATTTAGACGCAAAATGGTATCAAACAAAACCAGTTGGGGAAGGCACTAATTTATCGTTAGAAGCTTTTAATGCTAATCAAAATATCCCACAAATTTTTGCAGCCGACGATAAGTGGAGTACACTGCGTGCCGATAGAATTGGTGACGAATTTGGTATACAATATATTATACGTGGCGGAGACAATGGATACCAGAGAATTGACGAAATGGTTAAAACAAAAGCGTCTTATATATTAGGTGTTGATTTTCCTACAGCAATGGATGTAGAAGACCCTAACGATGCCCGCTTTGTTTCTTTAGCCGATATGAAGCATTGGGAATTAGCTGCAACAAATTTAGCGGCATATGAAAAAGCAAACATCCCTTTTAGTATTACTTCTTCAGAAATGAAAGACGTAAAAAGCTTTTTAACAAATATCAAAAAAGCAATTTCTTTTGGGTTATCTGAAACCAAGGCACTTGAATCACTTACAAAAACACCAGCAACACAATTGGGTGTGTACGACCAAGTAGGTTCTATAGAAACAGGCAAATGGGCTAACTTTTTTATTAGTACCGAACCCGTGTTTGCAAGTAATGCAAAAATTATAGAGAACTGGGTGCAAGGAAAAAAATACGAAGTAAATCCCGACGAGTGGAATAACTATAGCGGTAAATATAAATTAACGATCAATAATGCAGGAGTAAATACCGAATATGCTATTGAAGTTAAAAAGGACTTAACCACTTCGGTAATTGGTACAGATACACTAAACGCGAAATTAGTAATAGCTGAAAATATTGTTAAGCTTAGTTTTCCAAACAAAAAAGGAAAGGGTGCTGAACAAATTCGTTTAGGTGGTGCAGTTATTGGAACAAGCTGGTCTGGCATTGGTACCGATGCTACAGGAAATAAAACAACATGGACTGCAGTATTAACGGCCCCTATGGTTGTGACTGCAGATGCTAAAAAAGCAGACGATGTAGTTAAGCCTTTGGCAAAAATTACTTTTCCTTTTGCTGGATTTGGAAATGAAGTAATTCCAACACAAGAAACAATTTTAATTAAGAATGCTACTATTTGGACAAACGAAAAAGAAGGTGTTTTACAAAACAGCGATATATTAATTAAGGGTGGCAAAATTGCAAAAGTTGGAAAAGGATTATCCGACGCAACTGCAACGGTTGTAGACGGAACAGGCAAGCATGTAAGTGCGGGTATTATTGACGAGCATTCTCATATAGGTGCTTTGTCAATTAACGAAGGAGCGCAGTCGGTAACAAGTGAAGTACGTATTGGTGATAACATGAACCCAGAGGATATTAATATATACCGTCAGTTAAGCGGTGGCGTAACTTCTTCTCATATTTTACACGGAAGTGCAAACACTATTGGTGGTCAAACACAATTAATGAAATTACGTTGGGGTGCAACTGACGAGGGTATTAAGTTTGCTGGAGCAGACCCTTTTATTAAGTTTGCTTTGGGTGAAAACGTAAAGCGTACCACTTCTTCAAACAACAATCGTTTCCCTGATACAAGAATGGGTGTAGAAGAAGTATTGAATGATGCTTTTGACAGAGCGGTAGATTACCAAGCGGCAATGAAAGCGAATCCAAACACAAGAAGAGATTTAGAATTAGAAACATTGGTAGAAATAATGAACAAGAAGCGTTTCATTACATGCCATTCTTATGTACAAACAGAAATTACCTATGCAATGCGTGTTGGTGAAAAATATGGTTTCCCTTTTAATACATTCACGCATATTTTAGAGGGTTATAAAGTAGCCGATAAAATGAAAGCACACGGAGCAAACGTTTCCACTTTCTCTGATTGGTATATGTATAAAGCCGAAGTTCAAGATGCAATTGCATACAACGCTTCAATTATGCATAAGGTTGGTTTGAACGTTTGTATTAATTCTGATGATGCAGAAATGGCGCGTCGCTTAAATCAGGAAGCAGCAAAAGTGGTAAAATACGGTGGTGTTTCTGAAGAAGATGCTTTAAAGATGGTAACATTAAATCCTGCTAAAGCACTTCATATTGAAAATAAAGTAGGAAGTATTAAGGCTGGTAAAGATGCAGATATTGTTTTATGGTCCGACAATCCTTTAAGTATTTATGCTGTTGCTGAAAAGACAATTGTAGATGGTATTGTATATTTTGACAGAACAAAAGATGCAGCAACTAGAAAAACAATTACAGCAGAACGCGCGCGATTAATACAAAAAATGTTAGGCGATAAAAAGAATGGTGCTCCAATGAGACCTGCAACACCTAGCTTACAAACTATTTTAACTTGCGGCGATCATACGCACGAAGACGAAATGGTAACTATTTACGAAACCACTAAAGACTAAATCATGCAAAGAAAATATTCACCATTATTTATATTGTCTCTTGCATTGTTTTCAATAACAGCAAGAGCTCAAGAAACTATTTACCCAGTTGCGAAGCAACAAGGTATTACAGCAATAACGCACGCTACAGTGCATATTGGAAACGGAACCGTTTTAAATGATGCAACCGTAGTATTTGAAAATGGAAAAATTACCAACCTTGGTGTAGGCTTAGCAGCACCAGCGGGCGCGACCGTTGTGGACGCTTCGGGTAAACAAGTATATCCTGGTTTAATATTACCAAGCACAGACTTAGGTTTGGTAGAAGTGGGTGCAGGGGTGCGCGGTACAAATGATTACCGAGAAATTGGGGAAAATAACGCAAACATTAGGGCGCTTGTTTCTTATAACACCGATTCTAAAATTATAAATAATTTAAGAGCAAACGGCGTGTTATTAGCACATGTTGCACCAAGTGGTGACTTAATCGAAGGACAGTCGAGCGTTGTACAATTGGATGCGTGGAATTTTGAAGACGCAGCATACAAGGCCGACAATGGACAGTATATTAGTTTGCCTTCCTTTATTGTACGCTCGCGTGGTGGTCGTGGTGGAATGGCGCGTGCTACAGAAGAAAATCCTTTAAAAGGTGCAATGGATAGAGTAGAAAAAATTAAAACATTTTTTACTGAAGCAAAAGCGTATTTAGCAGAAAAAAACCACGTAGCAAATAATTTACGATTTGAAGCCGTACGCGGTTTATTTAGTGGCAAGCAAAAATTATTTGTTCGTGCGAACGAGGTAAAACAAATGTTGGTTGCAATTGACCTAGGAAAAACTTTTGGTTTTAAAGTGGTTATTGTTGGTGGATCAGAGTCCTTCCAAATTGCAAATATATTGGCCGATAATAATATACCAGTTATTATAAGCAATCAGCACGCTTTGCCAAGTACCGAAGACGACGATGTGGACCAGCCTTATAAGTTGCCAGCTCAGTTAAACAAGGCGGGTGTTTTATTTGCTTTGAACGACGAGAACGATAAAGCAAAGCATATGAATATTAGTTTTAATGCAGGAACCGCTGCTGCTTATGGTTTAAGCCGCGAAGAAGCCTTAACTGCACTTACCTTAAATACTGCAAAAATATTAGGCATTGACGACAAAACGGGCTCAATAGAAATAGGAAAAGACGCGAATATTATAATAAGCAATGGGGATATTTTAGACATGCGTGGAAACGCTGTTACGAATGCCTTTATTCAAGGACGCGCTATTTCATTGGACAACAAGCAAAAGCAATTAAACGAGCGCTATAAAGCAAAGTATAAGATTAAATAAGTACGGGCTTGTAATAAAACTTGTTTAGGCAAGTTTACTAAAAGAAACCTCCCAGTCACGAAAGTGATGGGAGGTTTTTTGTTAACTTAGCGTCATGGCTAAGAAATTATTTTTACTAGATGCTTTGGCACTTATTTATAGAGCTTATTATGCTTTAATTCGTACACCAAGGATTACCACTACGGGAATAAATACAAACGCACAGTTTGGTTTTACCAATACGCTTTTGGAAATTATTAAAAAGGAAAACCCTACGCATATAGCGGTGTGTTTTGACACCCACGCGCCAACCGAGCGCCACACCGACTTTGCAGACTATAAAGCAAACCGTCAGGAAGCGCCAGAGGATTTAATTAGCTCTTTGCCTCATATTAAAGCGATTATTGAAGGCTTTAATATCCCGGTGGTAGAATGTGATGGCTTTGAAGCCGACGACGTTATAGGAACCCTGGCTTGGCAAGCAGCAGACAAAGGCTATGAAGTGTATATGGTAACGCCCGATAAGGATTATGGACAATTGTTGGTGAAAGACAATGTATATATGTGGAAGCCCCCGGCTTTTGGAAATGAAAGAGAAATACTAGATGCTGAAAAAATAAAAGCTAAATGGGATATCGCACGTGTGGACCAGGTAGTTGATATGTTGGGACTAATGGGGGATGCGTCGGATAATATTCCTGGTATTCCTGGAGTAGGCGAAAAAACTGCGGCGAAATTATTGAAACTATATGATACGCTGGAGGGGGTATTAGAAAACGCAGATAAGATCACGGGTTCGATGGGAGAAAAAGTGCGTGCAGGAAAAGAGTCGGCAATTATGAGTAAAAAATTAGCGACTATTATTACAAACGTTCCAGTGCAGTTCCACGAAGAAGACTATAAGTTATCAGAAAAAAATATAGAGGCGTTAACAGAAATATTTAATTTGTTAGAATTTAAAACACTTGGTAAACGCATACTGGGTGGCGCTTTTGAAGTGGTGATTCCCAAGGATCCGGAAGTACAAACCGACTTGTTTGGTAATGAAGTAAAAAACAAGAAGCCTGTTGTGAAAACAAAAACAATTGTGCTTGATTCAACAGAAGGCACTCAAACGGTATTAGAACCCAATGACGAGCTGGGTGATACCGACAATGAAACAGCGGACGAAAACGATTTACCTAAATTGGTAGTGAATAAAAATATCACCAATACCAAACATGAATATCATGCCGTTGTTGGGGACGAGGCTATTGATGCATTTATACAAACCATTTGCATCAAAAAAGAAATTTGTGTAGATACCGAAACAACAGGTATTGACGCAAACAATGTTCAACTGGTTGGATTAAGTTTTTCAAATACGAGTCACACTGGTTATTATTTACCTGTTGCTAATGATGGGGACGGTATTGACGGCGCAAAGCATATTTTAGGAAAACTAAAACCATTGTTTGAAGACGAAACCATTACTTGGATTGGCCAGAATTTAAAATATGATTTTTTGGTGTTGAAATGGTATGGTGTTGAACTAAAAGGAAAAACCTTTGATACCATGTTGGCCCATTATGTAATTGAGCCAGAAGGCAGGAGGAGTATGGATGTTTTAAGTGAGCAGTTTTTAGGATACGAGCCCGTTGCTATTGAAACACTCATTGGGAAAAAGGGAAAGAACCAAGGAAGCATGAAGGATGTGGCCATTGAACAAATTACCGAATATGCTGCCGAGGATGCTGATATTACCTTACAACTAAAAGAATGTTTTGAGCCATTGTTAACAAAACGATCAGTGCAGCGCGTGTTTGAAGAAGTAGAAAACCCTTTGATGCAAGTTTTGGTTGATATGGAATTTGAGGGTGTAAAAGTAGACGAACAATTTTTGAATGAGTATAGTAAGGTGTTAGATGTGGAGGTAAAGAAAAGCGAGGAAAGTGTTTTTGCACAAGCGGGTGTGCGTTTTAATTTAGCTTCTCCAAAACAATTGGGAGAAGTTTTGTTTGATATTTTAAAACTTGACGCAAAGGCGAAGAAAACAAAAACTGGGCAATACGCAACCGGTGAGGACGTGTTAAGCAAAATGGCGGCTAAGCATAAAATTGTTGACGACATTTTAAATTTCAGAGAACTAAGTAAATTAAAATCAACTTATGTAGATGCGCTTCCCGAAATGATTAATTCCAAAACTGGGCGCGTACACACTAGCTATGCACAAGCTGTTGCGGTTACAGGAAGGTTAAGTAGCACGAATCCTAATTTACAAAATATTCCTATTCGTTCGGACCGCGGTAAAGAAGTGCGCAAAGCCTTTGTACCTAGGGATCCTAGCCGTGTATTAGTAAGTGCCGATTATTCACAAATTGAATTGAGGGTTGTAGCTGCCATAAGTGGTGACCCTAATATGTGCGAAGCATTTAAATTAGGAAAGGATATTCATACTGCTACAGCTGCTAAGGTTTATGGTATTGACGAGGCAGACGTAACAAAAGAAATGCGTTACAAAGCAAAGAGTGTAAATTTTGGTATCATATACGGCCAAGGTGCGTTTGGCTTGGCTGAAAATTTAGGAATATCTAGGACAGAAGCGAAAGAAATTATAGATAACTATAAAAAAGAATTTCCAAACATTCAGTTATACATGGACGCGCAAATTAACAAGGCAAAAGAACTGGGCTATGTAGAAACCTTAATGGGACGCAAGCGTTGGTTAAGAGATATTAATAGTAGCAATTTTACGGTGCGTGGTTTTGCAGAACGTAATGCCATAAATTCTCCTATACAAGGTTCAGCAGCTGATATGATTAAACTAGCTATGATTCGCGTTCATAAGGAAATGAAAAAGAAGCATTGGGATTCTAAAATGATATTACAGGTGCACGATGAATTGGTGTTTGATGCAACCGAAGCCGAACTTCCTGCATTAAAGGAATTAATTTTAAGCTGCATGAAAAACGCACTGGTATTACCGAACGGTGTTCCTGTGGAAGCCGAGATAGGCGTTGGTAAAAATTGGCTAGAAGCACATTAAAATAAAAAAGCTCCGAAATTTTTCGGAGCTTTTTTATTAATCTTTTATGATTTTTTTATCTATTCATGCTAGCCAAAAATTCTTCGTTGTCTTTTGTGCCGCGCATTCTTTTTAATAATTCATTCATTGCTTCGTCGGTATTCATGTCGTTTAAAAATAAACGAAGAATATTCATTCTTTGCAATACATCACGGTCTAATAATAAATCGTCACGACGTGTGCTTGATCCTGTTAAGTCAATTGCAGGGAAAATACGCTTGTTGGCTAAACGGCGATCTAACACTAATTCCATATTACCAGTACCCTTGAATTCTTCAAAAATAACTTCGTCCATTTTTGAACCCGTATCCACAAGTGCTGTTGCAATAATAGTAAGGGAACCGCCATTTTCAATTTTACGTGCAGCACCAAAAAATTGTTTTGGTTTTTGCATCGCATTGGCTTCTACCCCACCCGATAATACTTTACCAGAGCTAGGTGCAACCGTATTGTGTGCACGCGCTAAACGTGTAATTGAATCTAATAAAATAACTACATCGTGTCCGCACTCCACTAAACGTTTTGCTTTTTGTAGCGCCATTGTTGAAACCTTCACGTGCTTTTCTGCAGGCTCATCAAAAGTAGAAGCAATTACTTCTGCTTTTACCGAACGCTCCATATCGGTAACCTCCTCGGGACGCTCATCCACAAGTACTACCATTAAATAACATTCAGGATGGTTAGCGGCAATAGCATTTGCCACTTCTTTCAATAACATTGTTTTACCAACCTTAGGTTGTGCAACAATTAAACCACGTTGTCCCTTACCTATTGGTGTAAACAAATCCATAATACGGGTACTATAATTATTAGCACCTGTATAAAGGTTCATTTTTTCAAAAGGAAATAACGGAGTTAAATAATCAAAAGGAATACGATCACGAATTTCGTCAGGACGTTTTCCATTTACATAATCCACTTTAGTTAAAGCAAAATATTTCTCTCCTTCTTTTGGAGGGCGTACACTTCCTTGAACAGTGTCTCCAGTTTTTAGACCGAATAATTTTATTTGAGAAGGAGAAACATATACATCATCCGGAGACGATAAATAATTATAATCGGAAGAACGTAAAAAGCCATAACCATCTGGCATCATTTCAAGAACGCCTTCAGAAGCAATTACGCCATCGAATTCAATATTAAAAGCAGGTTCTTTCTTTTGAGGGTAACGTTGATTTTGGTGTTGACCTTGACCAGGTCCTTGGTGCCTAGGTGTATGACCCGCACCGCCTTGGACAGCAGGTGCTGGTTGTCCAGCCTGAGCTTCTTGCTCAGCTTGTTGTGATGCTACAGGCGCTTCGGCGGTATTTGGTGCTGAGGGCGTATTTGGTGCACTCGCATCGCTTTCGTCACCGAATAGTGCAGCAGCAATTTTTGAAGCTTTATCGTCTTCGCTTGCTTCTTTAACAGGAGCAGCGCTTTTCTTAGCAGTTGGTTTTTCTTCTTTCGTTGCAGCAGTAGCTTTTGTTACCTTCTTTTTTTCTACAGGAGCTTCGGCTTTAGTGGCTTTTTTTACAGGAGCGGCTTCAACAGGCTTGCGTCCCTTTTTTGGTTTGTCGTCTTTTTCTTGCACGGTAAAATCTGTGGGTTTAATAAAATTCGAATAAGATCTGGGCTTTTTTGAAAACAGGTCGGAATAATTGACCGGTAAATTAATTCGGAGCGATTATAAGAATAAGATGTATTCGCTCGTATCTAGTGCAATTTAAGACGTTTTCGAATAAAAAAACAAATTTTTATGGCTTTTTGTAACTGATACAGGTCATTTGGGGGTAGAAACGAATTATCTTTGTGGTTCGAAATTAAATATATGTTCAACGAAAGAGTAAAAATAAAGCAGTTGTTAAGCGGAACCCCAGTGGGAACCGACGTAGTAGTAATGGGATGGGTACGCACTTTCCGTAATAATCAGTTTGTAGCGCTTAACGACGGGAGCACAAATGCTAATATTCAAATAGTAGCTGAGTTGGGTAAATTTGACGATACTATTTTGAAAAGAATCACTACCGGTGCTTCTTTAAAAATAAAAGGAACGGTTGTAGAAAGTTTAGGTAAAGGACAAACAGTGGAAGTTAAAGCAAACGAAATTGAAATATTAGGGGATTCTGATGCAGAAAAATATCCATTACAACCTAAGAAACATTCACTTGAATTTTTGAGAGAGAAAGCGCATTTGCGTTTTCGTACTAATACATTTGGATCGGTTTTTCGTGTAAGACATTCACTAGCTTTTGCGGTGCACCAGTTTTTTAACGAACGCGGATTTGTTTATTTGAACACACCAATCATTACTTCAAGCGATGCCGAAGGTGCTGGTGAAATGTTTAGGGTCACTACCCTTCCACTTGAAGGTGCCCCAAAAAATGATAAAGGAGAAATTGACTACACGCAAGATTTTTTTGGAAAGAGCACAAACTTAACAGTGAGTGGACAATTAGAAGGAGAATTAGGCGCCATGGCATTTAGTGAAATTTATACATTTGGTCCAACCTTCCGTGCCGAAAACTCCAATACCACAAGGCATTTGGCGGAATTCTGGATGATAGAACCCGAAATGGCTTTTAGTGATATTGAAGACAATATGAACCTTGCAGAAGCATTCATAAAATATTTGATTGATTATGTAATGAAACATAACCAAGACGATTTAGCTTTCTTAGATGCACGCTTAGCAGAAGAAGAAAAACAATTACCAACTGAAAAACGAAGTGGCTTTGGATTAATTGAAAAATTAAAGATGGTTTTAGAAAACGGATTTGAAAGAATTACATATACTGAAGCAATTGATATTTTACTAAATAGCAATCACTATAAGAAAAAGAAATTTACTTATGATGTGAAATGGGGTATTGATTTACAAAGTGAACATGAGCGTTATTTAGTAGAACAACATTTTAAAAAGCCAGTAATTGTTACAGGATACCCTGCTGCAATAAAAGCGTTTTATATGCGTATGAACGATGGTTGTGAACCAGGAAAAGAAACAGTAGCTGCAATGGATATTTTAGCACCAGGTATTGGTGAAATTGTGGGTGGTTCACAAAGGGAAGAAAGGTTGGCTGTTTTAGAAGCAAGGATGACGGCCATGGATATTCCATTGGATGAAATGAGCTGGTATTTGGATACGCGCCGCTTTGGAAGTGTACCACATGCTGGTTTTGGACTGGGTTTTGAAAGAATGGTACAGTTTGTTTCAGGTATGACCAATATTAGGGATGTAATTGCTTTTGCAAGAACTCCAAATAACTGTGAGTACTAATGGGTATACTATTTGTATTAATTGGCGCATTTTGTTTTGCAATAAGCAATGCCTACTGGAAAAAAGTTACCATTACTATTCCTTACCAAATTGGTATGTTTTATAGAGGCGCGTTTGCGACTTTAATTTTTGGCATATTGTATTTTGGATGTAGAGATACAGCTTTTTTTGCAGGCTGGACTGTTAGGCCTCTAGCATTCGACCAACAATTTTTATGGACTATTGCATTAAGTGTTTTTAATATTTTTGGATTAGTGTTTTTTTTACGCGGCATTCAAAAAGCCCCTGTAAGCCTTGTGGTGCCTGTTTCTTCTCTAAAGCTATTTACTATTATCACAGCAGTTTTTATTGTTGGTGAAGTTTGGAAGACAGCGTATTTGTTTGCATTTATATTATCCACAGCAGGTTTATTATTATTGTTTTTACAAAGCAAGGCACTTGCAAATACAAGCCAATTAAAATCGGGCATATTGTTTGGTGTGTTGTCTAGTTTTTTTTGGGGTAGTTCCTACGCATTGTATGCGCTTCCTATTAGTTGGTGGGGACCATTAGGTTTTAGTTTAGTGATTGAAGCTACGGCCATGTTATTTGGTTTAATATTAGTGATTAAAGAAGGCCTATTTTTTAGCTTATTTAATTATATAAAGCTGCAGCATATAAAGGAGTATTTAATATTAGGCGCCTTGCTGGTAGTGGGAGGTTTGTCGGTGAATATTTCTTATCAATACCTGCCTGTGGTAGTAATAAATATATTAATTATATCTAGCCAATTGCTTTCGGTATTGTTTGGCTACTTCTTTTTTAAGGAAAGGTTAAGCCCTAAACAATGGCTTGGTTTGGCTTTTATTATAGCTTCCTTTTTTGTGGTAGCCTTGGCAGCATAGGTAGTAAGTAAGCCATTAAAAGCCTTGATTTTTCCTTATTTTCAATAAACAAGCCTAATTTTTTGCTACTTAGTTCCCCTTGAAGTATATTTGCGACCCAATCGGAGCAATCTGAATGGGATGGATGAAAAATCCGATGGCGCTGTAGCTCAGTTGGTAGAGCAAAGGACTGAAAATCCTTGTGTCCCCGGTTCGAGCCCGGGTGGTGCCACAAACCCTCAACGAAAGTTGGGGGTTTTTTATTTACTTAATTGCTATAACCCTAAGCTGTTTAGTATGTGCAGAGAAAATCCCCAATGCGCCACCTTGAATATTTGAAGGAGGGTTTGAAGGGGTTGTTCCGCCTCCTGGCCCTGCACCGCTTTGTTGGTTTAAGGTATAATAATATAAATAAGTATCCCTTGTTATACATTGCATTTCTACCGAAATAGTGTCATTAAGTTTTATTTCTAATTGGTCTGTCCCCCCACGTAAAGGCCTTTGGTTTACTTTTCCATTATTTAAGTTGTCATTAAACACGTGAAAGGTTTTATCTAAAGTGTCATTTACTTTTTGAATAAAACGGTAGCTATTCCCAAATTGAATCGGATCGGTATACCCAGGGATAACATTATAGCGTACCACACCATTAATTTCAAAGCCATTTATTCTTAAACTATCAAGCGCTACTTTTTGAGGCATTGTTGATTCGGCAGTAAATTTTTTACCATCTACATTTACTTCTAAATAATAAGTAAGTCCAGGTGTCCCTGTTAATTTATTTGTTTGGTATACGCCGTCTTTTGAATGTAAGAGCGTATCGCGTTTACCTAAATTATCTGTAATAGTAATGCTTGCATTTGTTACTCCTGGGAAAACATTTTTTTCGGTAACGGCAACAGACCTAGTAAGCTTAACAAAATAAGGACCTGGCTGGTCTGTTATGTTTGCTTCTATTACAAGCATTGACGCATTCTTGTCTAATGCTAAATTTATTTCTTTATCACAGCTAACAAAGCAAACAGTAAAAATCAAAAATATATTTATTCGCTTTAACATGATTAAAATTTAAATTGATAGGTGATACTAGGCACCCATCTAAATAAGGAAGTTTGTATAATTTGAGTTCTACTTGCATCCTCTGGGTCGTCTTGGAAAGTAATACGGAAAGCATTTTCTCTTCCATAGACATTATATAAACTGAAATTCCAAGATTCTTGAATACGTTTCTTTCTTTTTTTCTCGTAAGTAACGCTTAAGTCTAAGCGGTGATTTGCCGGCATGCGATTTGAATTTCTAGAAGCGTATTGGTATAATGTCTGTCCTTGAAATGCATACTTTCCTGTGGGATAAGTTACCGCATCACCCGTGTTATATACAAACACGCCAGAAATGGACCATCTTGAATTTAAGGTATAAATACCCACCAACGAAATATCATGTGTCCTATCTTGTTTTGCATTGTACCAATTATTTTGATTGATGCCAGTTATTTTTCTTTCCGTCTTTGATAAAGTATAACTTATCCATCCAGTAAAAATCCCTTCTTTTTTCTTGATTAATAATTCCATCCCGTAAGCCCTTCCTATACCAAATAATAAAGCGCTTTCTACATCGGACAAAGTGTTAATTTCTGCACCATCTTTAAAATCAAGTTGATTTTGTAAAAATTTGTAATACCATTCAGCAGTTAGTTCAAAATTATCTTTACCCATTTGTTTTACATAGCCTACACTAAATTGATCGGCAATTTCAGGCTTTATATTGTATGAGTTTCCAATCCATTGATCGGATGGGCTTGACGCGGTAGCGTTGCTTAATAAATGTAAATGTTGCACATTTCTTGCATAACCAGCTTTAATACTAGCCTGATTGGAAAGGCGGTAATTAGAAGTTATTCTTGGCTCTGGATTAACATATGCTTTTCCTAAACTAGATTTATTTAATTGAATGCTTGATTGTAATAAGCCGTTTTCATAAATATTATAGGCATCTCCTCCCATTAAGCTATAGGCGGATATACGCAACCCGTAATCCAAGCTTAGCTTATCGTTTGCCTTATAGTTATTGCTAATATAAATAGCGTTTTCAAGTCCGTTACGCCCAATTTTTTTTGTACTATTATTTACCGTTCCGCTAAAAGTGCTGGGTGTAATAGTGTGTAAAATACTATTGAATCCGAAACGCAAGGTATTTTTAGGATTAGCATAAAAAGTGTAATCCTGTTTTAAATTAATGTCTTTAATATTTGAATTAAGGTTGAAATTAGTT
>JBEDKT010000170.1:0-13746 GCA_041172025.1 Bacteroidota bacterium | reverse complement strand
TTGTTAGTATAGACATTGTAAAACTTCGTTTTTGTAATTAACTATTTAATTACGGTTTTTTTCTTTTATTTCGGCTGCGAAGATAAGGAGAAAAGGCGGAATGCTAATCAAAAATTTCCACGTTTTTTGGGTATTTTGCTCTATTAAATACGAATAGCTTGTCTGCTAGCATGGCTACATAGCTAATTGACAGTACTTTTACGTCTGTAATGTTGTTGCTTTTGTCCAAAATAGTGGCATTTGTAAGGGCCGATTTCACTTTATCGATCACTAAAGTTACTTTTTGAAAGCTTTTACGCTTGTCAATTGGGTATAATTCAATAGTTGCTTTGGCTGCATTTTGACTTAATAGCTTATAATTGAAGTCTTTATCATAATTACCAGCAAGCAGCTTTTGTGGGCTCAATGCTTGGTCTGAATCAGCTAGGCTTGATTTTGAGATAGAATTTGCCCCGTCAAAATTGTAAATAGAACTACCATCGCAGATAATTTCAACGGCGTCTTGTTTTAAGATGTACCTGTCCCCTTTCATCTTAAGGCTAATTAGCTTGGTGCCTAATGCCTTTCCCTTATTGTTTTTTGAGACCAATTGTATATTAGCTTGTATTCCCTTAGCGGCTTTTACTTTGGCCCCCATCTGGTCCAGTATCAACTTTGCTTGGGGGTCCTTCTGCGCACTTACTGATGACATTATAATACTAAGTAGAAAAGCAAATAAATATCTCATTTAGAACTTATTAATTTATTTAATAATAACGATTTGTAAAGTTAAATCAATCCACTGTAAAATAGTGCCGAATTAAGGAACAAGTTGCAAGATTAAGCACACTTAAATATAGGTTTAACTATTTACTAGCATTTAAAGGTTTTGTAAGAAGTCATACAACTCCGTATCTGTTTTATACAATACTTCTCTTGGTTTACTTCCTTGGCTTGGTCCTACAATACCTGCAGATTCTAGTTGATCCATTAAACGACCTGCGCGGTTATAGCCCAATTTCATTCTTCTTTGTATTAATGAAGTTGATCCCATTTGTGCACTGACAATTAATTTAGCAGCATCCTCAAATAAAAACATCCCTTTCTCCTGCATCAAAACCACTTGCATCCACATCTTTTTCATCAGAATATTCTGGCAATAAAAATGCCTGAGGATACCCTTTTTGTTCAGAGATAAAATTACACACACGGTCCACCTCAGGTGTATCCACAAAAGCACATTGTAAACGTGTAATTTCGCCGTTATAACTCACTAGCATATCCCCTTTGCCAATTAACTGCTCGGCACCGCCCGCATCTAAAATAGTACGGCTATCAATTTTACTAGATACTTTAAAAGCAATACGTGCAGGGAAATTCGCTTTAATAGTTCCTGTGATAATGTTTACAGAAGGGCGTTGTGTTGCAATAATTAAGTGTATTCCTACCGCACGTGCTAATTGCGCTAAACGAGCAATTGGCATCTCTACTTCTTTACCTGCTGTCATAATTAAATCAGCAAACTCGTCCACCACCAAAACAATGAATGGTAAATACTGATGTCCTTTTTCAGGATTCAATTTACGAGAAGTAAACTTCTCATTGTATTCTTTAATATTTCTACAGCCCGCTTCTTTTAATAAATCGTAACGGTTATCCATTTCAATACATAAAGCGTTCAATGTATTAATAACTTTTTTAGTGTCGGTTATAATAGCGTCTTCCTCCCCTGGTAATTTTGCCAAGAAATGTTTTTCAATTACACGGTACAAACTTAACTCCACTTTCTTGGGATCCACCAACACAAACTTTAATTGAGAAGGATGTTTTTTGTATAATAAAGAAACGAGTATCGCATTCAATCCAACCGACTTACCCTGCCCTGTTGCACCTGCCATTAACAAATGCGGCATACTTGCTAAGTCGACAATAAAGTTTTCGTTGTCAATTTTTTTACCAATTGCAATAGGTAATGAATATTGGCTAGTTTGAAATTTCTCACTCGCTAATAAAGTTTTCATACTCACAATGGACTTGCGAATATTAGGCACTTCTATACCAATAGTACCCTTCCCTGGAATGGGTGCTATAATACGAATACCTAATGCAGCTAAGCTTAAGGCAATATCGTCCTCTAAGTTTTTAATACGGCTAATTCTTACACCAGGTGCGGGCACAATCTCATACAAAGTTACAGTAGGGCCTACGGTTGCTGCAATACGCTGTATAGCAATATCATAATTTTTTAAGGTAGCAATAATTTGATTTTTATGCATCTCCAGTTCCTCAGGGTCTTGCACAATTTTTTCACTACCGTGTGTCTCTAATAAATTAATACTTGGGTACTTATAATTTTTCAAGTCCAGGGTTGCATCATATTTTGTTCCAATACTGCCTACTATGGAAGAAGTGGCAGCTGCTTCTTTTGTAATGTCTTTTATTTCTAAATCTAAGTCGGCCAGTAATTCATCGTCAAGGTCAGCTAATTCATCTTCTTCTTCCTCTTCTTCTTCATCCTCCTCTTCTTCTTCTTCACTATCCGTATCTTCATCTCCTTCAATAGTAAGTGTTGGGGTTAACTCATCTAATTGAGTTTTTTTTTCCAACTCCTCCAAGGAAAGTTCGTCAATGTAAAGTTTTCCACCTGCATCAGTTTGGTCATCTTCTGGCATTATTACCGATGCACTATTTCCTTCGGTATTTTTTAAGGTATTATTACTAAAACCTGGAGGGACTTGTGCTGCATTCAAATCCCATTCTTGTTTTACAGCTTCCTCTGTGTCTTGACTCACAAATGGAATCTCCTTTTTCTTTGGTACCAAGAAATCAAAATTAGGCACATTGAAACTCGGGTTAAATCTCCAAATGAAATAACTAAAGCCTGCTATAAATAGTATTGCACCAGTCCCAAATTTTCCAATCCACTTAATTAACCAAGAACTACTAAATTCTCCCAACGCACCACCCCATGAAAAAGCAGTATTAGGTGTAAGGAATGCAAAACAAGTACTTAAAACCAAAAGGCCTAAAATAACATAACGCACATTACGCCAAAGACTGAAAATAGTTTTTGTAAAAAATAAATTCACCCCTAATACAAAAAAGAAAGTGCAAAATAAATAAGCAGCTAATCCAAAACCATTAAACATGATTTGGTAGGCAACAAATGCACCAATATAACCAAGTAAGTTATTTGCTTTTACGTCATCCGTTGAAAATAATTGGGTGCGCCATAATTGAACCATATCTTGGTCGTCTTGCCAAGTAAACAAATACGATGTAAACGCTATGAATAAAAATAAAGCGGTAAGTAAAGATATCGCTCCAAGTATTTTGGAAGTACGTTCATCCTTTACAACGGCTGCAACGTCAACGGCTGACTCTTTATCGGGATTTAATGCTTCGTCGTTTAGCTTAGGTTCTTTTTTGCTTTTGAGCGTATTTGCCATAGAGACAAATATAAGTTTTCCCTTATAGTTTGAAAAGGATTTTTAATTAATGTGCAAAATTGGGAAAATCACACCTAGTTATCCACTTTGTCTCGGTATACAGCATTAGCCCATATTACCCAACCTGCAACTAAACATAACCCTCCAATGGGTGTAACTGGCCCTATAAAACGAGCAAAATTGAAATCTATTAAGGGTTGTAAGGTTAAAGCATATAAAGAACCACTGAACAAAAGAATGCCTATTAAAAATAAATTGCCCGTTTTGTTTAATCGTTTTAGCTGCTCCTGATTTGCTTTATTTTGTTGCATATAGTATGCAAGTAATATTAGCGCTAACGCATGCATAAATTCATAACGCACTCCTGTTTCAAATACGACTAACTGTGCAGCAGGTACTAGGGACTTTAAACCATGTGCTCCATAGGCGCCAAGTATAACAGACAAGCCGGCTAATGAAATCCCCCAAAGCAAGTATTTACGAGACATGTTTTAGTATTAATTTTTTCAAGTTAGCTTCCTTAATTTCATCGCTAGTTAAGCGATAGTTTGCTTGCTGATAAATGGGATTACGTTCTACTAATTTTTCCTGCAAAAATTTTGCAATTCCATTGTCGTCTAAATTCGCAATTAGCGGGCGTTGTGCTTTTTCGGCAGTCAGCCTACTTACTAATACTTCAATGGATTCGTCTAGCCAAATAACCACTCCCTCCTTTTTCATCCAATTCATATTATCGTGAAAGCAAGGCGTACCGCCTCCTGTAGCAATTACAAATTTTTTCTTTTCCTTAAACCACCTTAATATTTTGGCCTCTGTTTTTCTAAAAGCATCTTCTCCGTCCTCACTAAATATTTCAGGAATAGATTTTTCTTCGTTCATTACAATGAGGTCATCAAGGTCGTAGCCAACACATTTATTCCATTTTGCTATCTTCTTTGCCCAGTAGGATTTACCCGAGCCCATCATTCCAATTAAAAAAATTTTCTCTGCAGCCATGCTTGTTCACTTATTTAAATGCATTAAGCCCTGTAATATCCATTCCTGTAATTAACAAATGTATATCGTGTGTTCCTTCGTAAGTAATAACACTTTCTAGGTTCATCATATGTCTCATAATTGAATACTCACCCGTAATTCCCATTCCACCTAACATTTGTCTTGCATCACGTGCAATATTTGTAGCAATCTCACAACTATTACGTTTTGCCATACTAACTTGAGCAGGTGTTGCACGGCCCTCGTTCATTAATACCCCTAAACGCCAAACCAATAATTGACCTTTGGTTATTTCTGTAACCATTTCTGCCAATTTCTTTTGTTGCAATTGAAATCCTGCAATAGGTCGGCCAAACTGAACGCGTTCTTTACTATATCTTAATGCAGTGTCGTAACAATCCATGGCAGCACCCAAAGCACCCCATGCAATACCATAACGTGCTTTGCTCAAACAACCTAATGGCCCTTTCAATCCTTTCACGTTAGGTAAAATATTTTCCTTTGGCACTTTCACATTATCAAATACTAATTCACCTGTTGCACTTGCTCTTAAACTCCATTTACCGTGTGTTGTTGGCGTACTAAATCCTTCCATTCCACGTTCAACAATTACACCATGCACCACCCCTTCTTCATTTCTAGCCCAAACCACTGCAACTTGCGCAAATGGTGCATTACTAATCCACATTTTAGCACCATTCAAAATAAAGTGGTCACCTGCATCTTTGATATTGGTAAGCATGCTTGAAGGGTCTGAACCATGATCGGGTTCTGTTAAACCAAAACATCCTAACCATTCGCCTGAAGCCAATTTCGGCAAATATTTTTTCTTTTGCTCCTCACTTCCATATGCATAAATTGGGTACATAACCAATGAACCTTGAACGCTGGCAGTGCTTCTTACGCCACTATCCCCACGCTCTAATTCTTGCATCATAATACCATAACTAATATAATCTAAACCACCTCCCCCATATTCCACTGGAACTGTTGGACCAAAACAACCTAAGTCGCCTAATTGCTTTATAATTTGAACTGGAAACTCGGCTCTTTGAGCATAGTCTTCTATGATTGGAGAAATTTCTTTTTTCACATATTCTCTAACCGCAGACCTTACCATTAAATGTTCTTCGCTTAATAGTTCGTCTAATTGATAATAATCTGGAGACTCAAACAAATCAGTTCTTACTGCCATAATGGTATATTTTTATAATTCAGTGACTAGGTAAAGGTAATTCAATCGGCTTATTGACCTAATAATAAATTTATTGAAATGAGGAAAATCATTTGCCAATTTATCCTGTTAGCGCTGTAATAATTGTTTCATTTGGTTTGCACAATCTTTTGCTGCAACTGCTGCTTTTTCAGCAAAATCGGTCCCATTGCTCGCGAAAATTATAGCCCTGCTTGAATTAACTAATAACCCCACAGATTCGTTTTTCCCATATTTCGTCACCTCTTCCAAGCTTCCACCTTGAGCACCCACCCCCGGTACCAATAAAAAATGCTCAGGAATTATTTTCCTTATTACCGCCAAATCCTCTGCTTTTGTGGCGCCTACTACAAACATTAATTGATCGGGACTAGCCCAACTTGCTACTTGCTCCAAAACACTTTCAAAAACAAACTGCCCGCTTGCTAGTTTTTGTTGTTGAAAATTTTGGCTACCAGCATTAGATGTTAAGCCTAACACAATGGTCCATTTATTTTTATAGGCTAAAAATGGCTCAATACTATCCTTGCCCATATAAGGCGCAACAGTAATGGAGTCAAACGGAAGTACCTCAAAAAATGTTTTAGCATAATGAGCCGATGTATTCCCAATATCCCCTCGCTTTGCGTCGGCGATGGTAAAATGTGAAGAAGGAATATGAGCTAATGTTTCCTCCATTGCTTGCCAACCTTGCACCCCTTGTGACTCATAAAAAGCAGTATTAATTTTATAACTCACGCAGTAAGGTGCGGTAGCGTCAATAATAGCTTTATTAAAAGCAATAACCCCCTGTGCATTCTTAGGAATCCCTGCTGGCAATTTTTCAATATCAGTATCTAATCCTACACATAAGTAGGATTGCTTTTGCAATATTTGTTCAACCAATTTATGCTTTGTCATTCGTTTTATTTATTAGATACTTCAAATACTTTATACCCCCAAGCAGGCAATTGCAGCGAGCTAATATTGTTTGTGACTTGTTTGGTGAATACGTTTGTATAATATTTGCCATTAACTGAACTAGGGAGTATAACAGGTTGTGGCTTATTTGATAAATTAAGCACCACTATCACAGTAGCCTCCCCATTTTTTCTTTGGTAAGCAATTACTTGCTTTGGGTTATTCACTTTTAATCGGGTAAAGCTTGCTGCTTCTTTAAATGCAGCATTTGTTTTTCTTAAATCCAAAAGCGTTTTGTAAAAGGGAGCTCTTTTATATTTATTAAATTCAATTGAATCCTTTTCAAAAAAAGCAAGCGGTCTTAAAAGCGGTTCTTCTTGACCACTATACACCAAAGGCATTGTTCTGTTATAAGTTAAAGCCAATACCGCAAATGGAGCATGCACGGCACCTGGCATTGTTGCATAGTCCGCTTTATTCCAAGAATTTTCGTCGTGGTTGCTTGTGAAATATAATCGCCAAGCACCCTTCATGAAACTTGTATCAATTTTTGTAAAAGCACTGTCTAAAGCACTTACATCTTTCTTGCCTGCAGCAATGTCGTTCATTACATGAAATTCTGTCCATGTATAAGTAGCATCAAAACCTGTTTTATGTAATTCATTGTCATCGGCTTCGGCTAAGAAAAATAAGTCTCTTTCTTTTTTCAAGGCAGGAATACATTTATTCCAAAAAGAATAAGGTACACCCCAAGCTACGTCCACCCGAAAACCATCTATTTTAGTATTTACAATCCAATACTTCATTGCTGAAATCATGCTGTCTTGCATGGTTTCATTTGCAAAATTAAGTTCACGGGTATCCGACCAGTCGGCTGTATAAATTGCTTTACCTGTACTATCTCTTTCATAAAAATCAGGATGCGTGGTTAACCACTCATGATCGGCACCTGTATGGTTAGGTACCCAGTCAATAATTACTTTCATCCCTAATGCATGTGCTTGGGATACCATATTATTAAAATCGGTAATTGTGCCAAATTCTGGATTCACACTTGTAAAATTCGAAACAGCGTAGTAGGAACCTAAGCTACCCTTCCGGCCTTCAACCGAGATAGGCTGCAATGGCATAAACCATAAAGTTTGCACCCCCATTTGTTTAAGCCTAGGTATATGTTTAGCAAAAGCATTAAAAGTCCCTTGAGGTGTATATTGACGAATATTTACTTCATAAATATTGCCTTGTTCCATAAAGGAAGGGTGCTTTTGTTGTGCACTTGCATTTAACCCAATTAGGACCAAGAAAACTAGGATACTTTTTTGCATTTTTTCCGGTTTTTAATGTAAGGCAAATTTAACATTTATAATTGGCTTAACTTTGTGTATGCTTAAAAAACTATGCTCAATTTTATTGCTTTTGGTGGTTATCACCAGCTGCTCAAGTAATAGTACTATTGAAAACGCCGACAACCCGCTAGACGCTGGCCGGTATTTTATTGAAAACTTCTTAAAAGGAGATATTAAGAATGCCAAGCATTACGTGTTAATTACCCCTGAAAACCAAACTTATTTAGACAGTTTGTCGCAGCAATACTTTGCTTTGGACCGGGAAGGACGCCAACAATTAAGGCTTGCTTCCATACAAATTAATGAAGTACTCACCGTGGATTCCACTACTACTATTATTAATTATCAAAATTCGTTTGACAATATCGTGCAGAAATTACAGGGGGTTCCTCCCAAAGAAGGCTGGAAAGTGGACCTGAAATATACTTATGGCCCCAAATTATAGGCCAAAAATATAAAAACTTGTATATTTGCCCCGTCTTATAAAATCTAAAATAACATTCAATAAAATGGAAGCTACAAAAAACACAAAAAAATACTGGATCCTTTGCTTTCTTTGGTTAGCAATCATGATTACCTTAATGGTGGTGTATAGAGAATTTTTCTGGTTAGCACTTCCTGGAACAGTTACTTACTTTGCAAAAGCAATGGATATTTTTTAATTCCATTTTTACACATACTAAAAAGCCTTCCCGATAATTCGGGAAGGCTTTTTTATTTAGTTAAATGCTAAAATAATTTTGCTACTTCATTTGCCTTATTTACTACCCCATGCAATTGAACAAATTGCTCATAAATTGCATCCAAAGTAGTTGCGCCTTTTAAACTTGGCACTTGTGCAATATGAATATAAAATGTAATTATAAATTGTTCATCAACGCATTCACAACTCATATCAATACTTGACTGTTCCTCACTGCCATCAGCATCTGAAAACAATGGCGTTAATATTGCAGCTATTTCATTTCTGTACTGGCGCAACTTCATTTCAAATAATTGACCAATCTGAATTAATTGAGTTTCTGACTTATCATAGTAGTCGACGTCATTCATTTGAATTTTCAATTCTAAGCTTAAGGATTCTTCCGAATCCCCTTCCAATAAATCATCGTAAGGTAAATCTTCCCCAAATAAATTAAGTTGATACGTGTATTTTTCCAAAGTTAATAATGAGATCTCGCACTGGCAACCATTATCACGATCGGGATTTTTTGAAAATAAATTCATTAAAGTATCGGTAGGCAATGCTTCTACTTGCCATTCTTTCTCCCAGTTCTCGTCCTTATAAGTGTATACTAAATTTGTGTTCATTGTTGTTTTTTAAATCAAACTAATTTTTATGGAGTGCCTTATTTAAGCACACTCAAAGCCGCGTCTATGTAGGTGAAATTTTCTGGCTGAAAATGGTGAATAGGTTTAGTGACTTTAGATTCGCCTAGGCGAACCACTACTGCATTTTTATCTTTTAAAATATATACGTATTGTCCAAATAAACCATTTTGTGCAGCCACTTTCATTCCTTTGTGATTGAATATCCAATATTGGTAGCCGTAAAAATCAACTGGCGCGCCATTCTCAGTAGGATCCTTTAAATAACTTGCTGGAGTAGTTGCTTCTTTAACAAATTGTGCCGAGACAATTTGCTGCTCCCCCCATTTGCCATCGTTTAAAACCAATTGTCCAAAACGAGCGTAATCACGTGCAACTCCATTGAAACAACAAAACGCTTTTTCGTGTTTATTATTACCATCTAATAACCATAATGCATCAGATTCTGCACCCATGGGTAGCATGAATTTTTCACTCACTAATGTTGAAATATTTTTGCCAAATACTTGCTCGACTAAAAACCCAAGTATTTGCGTATCCGCACTTCGGTATTCCCAATTTACACCAGCAGGTTCCTTAGGCATTAATTGATCAATCATATACGCTTCATCATCCCCATAATAAGCTGTTGCATTTAAACTAAAATAACTTTTATCTCTTTCTAAATAATTGGAACCCGAACTCATAGTTAATACATCCCTGATGCGCAACTTCTCCCATCCATTCGTTTTAAAGTGAGCCAAATAATTACCTACTGGCTCATCCAAAGATTTGATTTTCCCTTCGTCTAATGCAATTCCAATTAATAAAGCTATTATACTTTTCGCTGCCGAAAAGGAACCACTTAATGTTTTAGGGGTGTATCCATCCCAATATTTTTCGTAAACCAATTTGCCGTCTTGAATAACTATAAAAGCATGGGTGTCGTTGGAATCAATAATGCTTAACAAAGAATCAGGTATGATTCCTTTATTATAATTACTGTCAATGGGCCAGAACTGAGGCTTATTACCACTAGCTACCAACCTTGTTGGATGCGTTTTATAGTCATGTATGGTATGCACCCCCCATTTTGCGAAATTGCGTAAATGAGATAATTGCGGCGTATATGACAAACCAACAACAATAAGCACAAAGGCTAGTATGGTAAATAAGATTTTTTTAATCATAGGTTGCGAAAGTTTAGTTTAATTTGCGCGGCTACTGAACAGAATCCCAATTAATTTGTTATTCATAAAGTAGCTAAATAGACGTTAAAATTATACAATAAAACTAATACCACTGATGCTCGCTTCACATTTTGATGAAATTATAGAAAAACGTCGATCTAACCGCCGTTTCGACCCCGCCGTTAATGTACCGGACGACGTAATTAAAAGAAGCCTAGAAAGGGCGATACTTTCCCCTAACAGCAGTAACATGCAATTATGGGAATTCTATTGGATTAAATCTGAGGAAGAAAAAGAAAAATATACTGCATTTTGTCTTGGTCAGTCAGCTGCTAAAACAGCACAACAAATAGTTGTTTTTGTGACAAGAAAGGATTTATGGGCAAAGCATGCCAAGTGGAATTTAGATCGTTTAAAACAAGGAATAACTGGCGAACCAAATAAATTACAAAAAAGAGGCTTAGACTATTACGCAAAATTAATGCCCCTTGCCTACCGAAGCGATTGGTTTGGGTTTTTTGCTTTTGTGCGCCGAATGATTAGTTTTTTTGGAGGACTTACCAAACCATTTTATAGAATGGGTGGCAAAGCGGACCAAAGAGTTACTGTACACAAGTCATGCGCACTCGCAGCACAAACATTTATGTTATCCATTGCAGCAGAAGGTTTTGACTCCTGCCCTATGGAAGGCTTTGACGAAAAAAGAGTTAAGCAAGCGTTGAACTTGCCTTGTGGTGCCGAAATTAATATGATTATTGCAGTAGGTAAAGGAACAGCTGAAGGCGTTTGGGGGCCTAGGTTTAGAATCCCTTATGAAGAAGTTGTTTTTGAGCGTTAATATTAATTTTGTAAGTAATTACTTTAAGCAATTATACAAATAGCTTAAACCTTTCATGGCATTGTTGTGTTAAAAATTCACGATCATCCGGATGGGCAATATCAATTAATAATTTTGCTCTTTGGCGTAAATTCTTTCCATACAAGTAAGCAACCCCGTATTCTGTAACTACATAATGAATATGTCCTCTTGTAGTTACCACGCCTGCTCCTTGTTGTAAATAAGGTACAATCCTTGAAATTCCTTTATGCGTCCGACTAGTTATTGCAATAATTGGTTTTCCGCCTTCGCTAAGCGCTGCCCCGCGCATAAAATCCATTTGACCGCCAATGCCACTGTATTGGTAACTCCCAATACTATCTGAACAAATTTGACCCGTTAAATCAACTTCTACTGCACTATTTATAGCAATCACTTTTGGGTTACGTCTAATAACATGAGGGTCATTTACATAATCAATATCTAAGAAATGAATTGCTGGATTATCATTAATATAATTGTACAACCTGTTTGTGCCAATAGCAAAAGAGGTGATTAATTTATTAGGGTGAATTTTCTTTTTGGTATTATTGATAATATCTTTTTCAAATAAGTCAATAACTCCATCACTAAACATTTCGGTATGCATCCCTAAGTTCTTATGCCCGTACAAGGATTTTAATACTGCATCAGGAATAGTACCAATTCCCACTTGTAATGTACTACCGTCATCAATAAGGGCAGCTACATTTCTTCCAACAGCTAATTCTGTTTCAGTCACTTTAATACCATAATCAACTTGGGGTAAAGCTTCATCATGAAATACCATTGCCGCAAACCTATCAGTATGTATCATACCATCCCCGTGTGTCCTAGGCATTTGAGGATTCACTTGTGCAATAATATATTTAGCACAATTCACTGCTGTTCGTGCAACGTCAACGGAAGTGCCTAAGGTGCAATAACCATGCATGTCTGGAGGAGAAACCTGAACAATAGCAACGTCAACAGGTAATACTGTTCGGATCATGTCAGGTATATCACTTAAGAATGCAGGTATGTAATCGGCCCTTCCTTCCATAACTGCTTTTCGAACTGGTTCTGAAACAAATAATGAATTAATATGAAAGCTTTTTTCAAAGCCGGCATCTGCAATTTCAACTTTTCCTTGTAAGGTGATTGAAATAACTTCTATATTTTTTAAATGGTCCTTTTCTTTAGCTAATTCCCTTAATAAGTATAATGGCGTACACGCACTTCCATGAATAAATATGCGATTTCCTGTTTTAATTAATTTTAACGCTTCCTTAGCCGTTGTATAGTGAAATGGATGAATCATAAAAGCTTTATTATATACCACGAAATAAGCTCGTTATAAGCCAATATTATATGATTAAAATCAACATAGCACTTGATATATGATAGTTTTTAAATTAGACATTAACCAAAAGGCAAAAAAACAATTACTTAGCAGGCGTAATTATGATATTCCTAAATTCAATTGGACCATGATCCCCCTGCATCATAATTGGGCCTGGGGCGCCTTCGTTGCTATCCAACGCACCTCCAGTAATTCCTGGAATTTCATTTTTATAAATAATGGTTTTGCCATTTGCAATTATGGTTACAAGCCTTCCTACAAGTGTAATGTCATAAGACTGCCATTCGCCTGCCGACTTTGCTACCATTTCCAATGGGTCAATGAACCCATAAACCCCACCCAAATAAGTGCTCTGAGGTTCCATGCCTTTGTTATCTTCAATTTGCACTTCATACCTTCCTCTTAAATAAACCCCGCTATTACTTCCTTTAGGATACCTGAATTCGATATGTAATTTAAAATCGTTAAATGTTTGTACACTCCTAATATTTGAACCTGATTTAGGACTTTTTAAAACGCCATTTTCAACAATCCATTGATTCGGTCCTAGGGATTCCCAACCTTCTAAATTTTTTCCATTGAATAATTGGATTGGTTTTCCCCAAATTGGTGCTTTTTCACGCCATAACTTAGGTGCAGGTTCTCCCACCCAAGTATACACTTTGCCATTAGTTGCTGTCATTGTACCAGACAATTTATTTCCTACTAAAATGCCTTCCACTTGTAATTCTTTGTCCGTTCTTTCCCATTGTGCTGGAATATGAAATGACATTTTACCGTCCTTGAATTCCACTTTTGAAATAGGCCTTGCACTTCCGCCATCCGCCACAAAACGTCCCACAAAGCCATTCACTCCTGAATGCCTTACTTCCAACCAAGACGGCGCTTTTCTTCCTCCATCTGCATTCACAGTTAAATCCCATCTTCCTTCTATTTTTTCTTGTGCATTCACCTTTAAATAACTAACAATTATTAGAAAAAAGAGGATTGTGTATTTGGTTTTCATGAATTATTATTTGGGTGTGAGAATTTGAACAAAATTGAATTTCAATTTACTTAAAAAATCAACACTATCCCTTATTAAACAGGTCAAATCTGATCGAAATCATTCTATGTAAAATAAAAAATAAATAGAATTGCCCTGAAAAATAGGTTCAGGTACTATAG
>JBEDKT010000169.1:0-2547 GCA_041172025.1 Bacteroidota bacterium | reverse complement strand
CCCATGGAATTGGGAAGGCATTCAATAGTATTCAAAAATGAATATTAATCTTGTTGAGGGCGGTCTTGACGAGGTGCTTGCTCAGGACGAGGTATTAAAGCTTTATGGCTTAATTTGAATTTTCCTGTTTTAGGATCCAATCCAACCAATTTAACCTTTACTACATCCCCTTCGTTATAAATACCATCCATTGTTTCTAAGCGGCTCCAGCTTATTTCACTAATGTGTAATAAACCTTGTTTGCCTGGCATAAATTCAACGAAAGCACCGAATTCTTTCACACCCTTCACTACACCTTCGTATTCGTCACCAATTTCTGGAACAGCAACTATGCCATTGATCCACTTAACAGCTGCGTCAAGGCTATCCTTGTTTGCAGAGAAGATGCTAACCTCACCATGGTTACCCACTTCTTCAATATTAATAGTAGCACCAGTTGTTCTTTGCATTTCTTGAATAATCTTACCGCCGGGTCCGATTACCGCACCAATATACTCCTTGTCAATAATTAACTTAACCATTCTTGGAGCATGTGGCTTCACATCAGCACGAGCAGCAGGCATACACTCATACATTGCATCTAATATGTGTAAACGACCTTTTTTAGCTTGAGATAATGCTTCTCTCATAATATCCATACTTAAGCCATCCACTTTAATGTCCATTTGAACACCACATATACCATCACGTGTACCTGTAACTTTAAAGTCCATATCTCCTAAATGATCTTCATCTCCTAGGATATCTGTTAAGATTGCATATTTACCGTCTTCTCTTGAAATTAATCCCATTGCCACACCACTAACGTGCTTAGGCATTGGAACACCTGCATCCATTAAGGCTAATGAACCAGCGCAAACAGTTGCCATTGAAGACGAACCGTTTGATTCTAATACATCTGACACTACACGCAATGTGTAAGGGAAGCTTGTTGTATCAGGTAACATTTGCTTTAAAGAACGCATTGCTAAGTTACCATGACCTACTTCACGACGACCAACACCACGCATCATTTTCACTTCACCTGTTGAGAATGGAGGGAAATTATAGTGTAAGAAGAATTTTGTGTATTCAGCACTTGCAGCAGTTTCTTGCATTAATTCATCCAACTTAGTACCTAATGTTACAGTTGTTAAAGATTGAGTTTCACCTCTTGTAAATAAAGAAGATCCGTGTGGCGTAGGTAATGGATCCACTTCCATCGCTAAAGGACGAACTTGGTCTAATTGACGGCCATCCAAACGAATACGCTTGTCTACCATCATATCTCTTACTACTTCCCACTTAAGGTCCTCATAATACTTACCAGCTAATTTCTTTTGCAAGTCAGTTATTTCTGTACCTAAATGCTCGATAATTTCTTTTTTCAATGCAGAAAAAGCATCGCTTCTTTCATGCTTAGCAGAACCTAATTCAGCAATCGCGTTTACTTTTGCTTTTGCAAAAGCGTACACTTTTGTTTTGATTGCTTCGTCTTGCTCTGGTTTTTTGTAATCACGTACTTCAGTGATGCCAACTATTTTTCTTAATTCCGCTTGCGCTTTAATTTGTTTGCGGATTGCTTCATGTGCAATTTCTAAACACTGAACCAATTCTTCCTCAGAACATTCTTTTGCTTCACCTTCTACCATCATCAAGTTCTTGTCAGTAGCAGCGATTAAAAATTCTAAATCAGATTTTAATAATTGCTCCTTTGATGGGTTGATAATAAACTTGCCGTCTAAACGTGAAATTCTTACTTCAGAAATAATTTCTTTAATAGGAATATTAGACACTGCTAATGCAGCAGATGCAGCTAAACATGCTAATGAATCAGGCATTACATTAACATCGCTAGACACTAATGAAATTAATACCTGTACATCACATAAATAATCTTCAGGGAATAAAGGACGTAAAGCACGATCAATTAATCGGCTTGTTAATATTTCATAGTCATTTAAACGTGCTTCTCTTTTAAAGAAAGAACCTGGGATACGACCAGCTGAAGCAAATTTTTCTTGATAGTCAACACTCAATGGGAAAAAATCTTGACCGTCTCTTGGGTCCTTATTGGCAACCACTGTTGCTAATAAAATACAATTGCCTTGTCTTACGGTTACTGCTCCGTCAGCTTGACGCGCTAGTTTTCCAGTTTCGATAAATACTTCCTGACCAGGATTTATTTCGAACTTAACCGATTTTGGTTGTGATAACATATTAATTTTTTTAAACGGCGCACAAAAATTGGGCACCATAGTATACAAACAACTAATCCCAACCGTTATTATTCAGTTGGGATCAGCTTATGATAAGTAGTTCTTGAATTATTTTCTTAAGCCTAATTTCTCAATTAGAGCGCGGTAACCAGTAAGGTTATGTTTTTGTAAATAAACCAATAAACGCTTACGCTGACCCACTAATTGCATTAACCCTCTTTGAGTTGAATGGTCTTTGTGGTTCGCTTTCAAATGACCTGAAATGTGCGCGATACGTTGGGTTAACATAGCAACTTGTCCTTCAATAGAACCTGTGTTTGTTGCTTTTCCACCAAATTCAGCAAAAATG
>JBEDKT010000168.1:0-2828 GCA_041172025.1 Bacteroidota bacterium | reverse complement strand
TATTAACTGTTGGTATAATTTCACTTGTATAATAAAGGTCATATTTAGACCCGTCACTCCATTTTAATTCCATGCGCTTACATGCATAACCTAAAATAACAATAGCCGAGTCAGTAGCTATCTCCTTCATCGATAGCAGCGTTGGCATATTACTAGGAGGGTAGTTTATTTCTTGTAAGAATTTTGCGCTGCCTATTTCTTTTGTAATTATTGCCTTTGATTCTTGAATGTTAAAATATAATCCTTGTGTAAAATGAGGACTTGTTAAAACGGTCTTGCATTGGTTGCCCTTCACTAGCACCGACTTAGCTCCAATTGCAATTGTATCCTGTGATTGTATTTGAAAAATACTGAATTGTATTGCACACTCCCCTACCACTTTGGCCTGAGCGTTTGCATTTGTAAACGAAAGAAAAATGCACACAATTAAAATATTAATTCTACGCTTCATGCTTCCTAATTACAAGCATAGCCCCTAGATAAACTAAACGCTATGCCTGGGGGGTAATTATTTTTTTGTCTTATCCTTCAAGGTCTGCACTTTCTTTTGTGCATCAACCATTTGCTCATATTTGCTCTGCCAATTACTTTTCTTCTTAGGTGTTTTTCGCTTAACATCAATGTCGGCCAAAATTTTATCGTGATTAATGATAAACTTTTGAATAATTAATTGAAGAATTAAGGTAACGATATTTGATACTGTATAGTACCAAGTTAACGCCGAAGGAAGGCTATTGAAAATAAACAATAACATTATAGGGAATATATACGGCATGTATTTCAATGCCGGATTGTCCTGCGTAGGTGTCATTGCCATATTGTAAACCGAAATAATAATAGTTGTAATTACCGCTGTGATGGTAAATAAACTAATGTGGCTTCCAAAACCCATAGGAATTGAAAATGGTAGTGTTGCAATTACATCATAACTAGATAAATCCTTACTCCATAAAAAGGACTGTCCTCTTAGTGAAATATTCGAATTAAAGAAACTGTATAACGCGAAGAAAATAGGGATCTGTAAAAGTGCCGGTATACATCCTCCTAAAGGATTTACGCCAGCTTCTCTGAATAACTTCATTTGCTCCATTGCAAAGCCTTGTTGGTCATCACCCATTTTTTTCTTGATCTCGTCTAATTCAGGCTTCAATACTTTCATTTTAGCACTACTCAAATAGCTAGAATAAGTAAGCGGAGAAGTTACTAAACGAATAAAAATAGTTAACAATAAAACTACCCATCCATAATTAACAACAAACCCTGCAAAGAAATCAAACACAGGCATAATAATATACTTGTTAATAGGACGAACGAAAGAATATAAGTCACGGCCTAAATTCACAATCTTATCCATCTCCTTTGCTTGTGCACCTAAAATCTTATAATCATTTGGACCATAATAAAGTGACAATGGAATATTAACAGCTGCTCCAGTTACTTTAGTTTGAATTTGAGCCTGCATAGTAGCAAGTCCATTACTGCTATCTACTCTTCTTTGCCAGTCCACCTTGCCAGAAGCAAAGCCATCTTTTGAAATTAAAGTAGTACTAAAAAATTGTTGAATTAAACCAACCCATTGAATTGGTTTTTCGAATGTTTTGTTTGTATTGCTAGAAATATAATCAAATTCATTTCCTTCAGAAAAACACACATTAGACATTTGCCTTTCATAAACAGTAGTACGTTCCTGTTGGTAAGTGTGTACATCCCATAAAATGTTTACTTGGCCATTTGTCAATAATTGGTCTGCACCATCCAACTGCACGTTCCAGTCGATACTGTATTTGTTCGCGTACAAAGTAAATTGGTGACGAATAGTTTTGCCAGAAGGGGTTGTCCACGCATATTCTAATTTCTGAGCTCCTTCTGCTGCTGGCAAAATAGTAAGTACAGGAAATATTACTTGGTTAATTTGAGCAGTTTGGTTATTACCAATATTAACTGGATAGTTTAAAGAACTACTATCCCCTAATTGAACTAATTGCTTATTGGAATTACTATACTTTTTAAGTGTTACTTGTACAACTTGACCACCTTTGTTACTGAACTTAACTTTAATAACCTCATTTTCTAACTCAGTGAATTGCTCCTTTACTGAATCAGCTACGACAGCAGCCAAAGCGGTGTTACTAGTTGAATCTATTTGAATGGGTGCTTTTGATGCTGCTGCTTTTGTTTCAGCTGCTTTTACCATTGCAATAGAATCGGTATAGTGTTTTTTGTAAGTTTCTAATTCACCTTGTTGTTTATTAGTGTACCAGAAATAAGTAAAAAAAAGACCCGCTAATAAAACAAACCCAATGACCGTATTCTTATCAGTATTCATACTTGATTTTTAAGCTTAAAAATTGAAAGGCAAAGGTATGTTTTTTATTGATGATTCACACAACGCCTTAATAGCCCATTTAGCCCCTATTTTAGCCTGAAAAGTACAAATTAAAGGTTTCTGCTATACTTGCCCCCTACTTGGTACAAAGCGTCGGTAAGTTGGCCAAGACTGCAAAATTTCACCGCTTCCATCAATACCTCAAAAATGTTTTCTTGATGAATGGCAGCTTGTTTAAGTTTGGCAATATAAACTTCAGCAGGATTTTGATTCCTTTTTTTGAAAGCGGTTAAGTGTTTAATTTGTCTTTCTTTTTCCGCTTTACTCGAACGAATGATTTGTTTATGTTCAACATTCATTTTACGTTGTTCATTCAAGAAAGTATTCACCCCAACAATTGGAATCTCCCCTAAATGCTTTTTAGTTTCATAAATCAAACTTTCTTCTTGAATTTTTGTCCGCTGATACATTCTTTCCATAGCACCTAAAGCCCCTCCTCTCG
>JBEDKT010000167.1:0-2591 GCA_041172025.1 Bacteroidota bacterium | reverse complement strand
ATTGAGAATAGAATTGTATGAAGTAATAGCCCACCATACACACAAGGACTTAGAAGTAGTTACCAAGGATTGCGATAGAGATTTTTGGATGACTGCTGCAGAAGGTAAAGAATACGGATTGGTTGACGAAGTATTATTAACCAACCCCCGTAAGTTGAAGAAGTAAAACCTAATTAATAATTAATTCAATTTGATTGTATGATACTAAGTAACAAATTTATAATGCACGAAGAAGAGGAACCAAAGGAAGATAAGAAAGAAGAAGCTGCACCATTTTTGAATAAAAAAATGGAACAAATTTTCTTTGAAAAAAGAGCTATTTATTTATGGGGAGTTGTTGACGATAAGTCGGCTAAGGATATCGTAACAAAATTATTATTACTTGATTCCGATAAGCCAGGAGCAGACATTAATTTTTATATTAATAGCCCAGGCGGTGTGGTTACTAGTGGCATGGTTATGTTTGATACCATGAATTTAATTAAAAGCCCAGTTCATACTACCTGTATGGGATTGGCGGCAAGTATGGGCTCTATATTGCTTAGTATGGGCGAAAAAGGAAGCCGCTCTATTTTCCCTCATGGGGAAGTAATGATACACCAGCCAAGTTTGGGTGGCTATTTTCAAGCGACTAGTGCAGACATTGAAATACAAGCAGAACAAATTAGAAAAACAAAAGAATTAGGTGCAAAAATTTTAGCAAAAAACTGTGGCAAAACACTTGAACAAGTACTACGTGATTTTGACAGAGACTATTGGATGAATGCAGAAGAAGCAGTTGCTTATGGCATTGTCGATAAAATTGCTACGCATCTATAAATAACTATACTATGAAAATGAGTAACACAGTTGCTATAAATTGTTCTTTTTGCGGCCGCAATAGGGATGAAGTAAAAATACTAATCGCTGGCCAAGATGGACATATATGCGAAAACTGTATTGAACATGCTCATGAGATTGTTGAAAAAGAATTTCATCAAAAGAAGAGTGATGGAAAAGGACATGCCCTAAAAGTTCAAAAACCTACTGCTATTAAGGCGTTTTTAGACCAATATATTATTGGACAGGACGATGCTAAAAAAATACTAGCTGTTGCTGTATACAATCACTTTAAGCGTATTAACCTACCTAGTACCCATAAGAACGAGGTTGAAATAGAAAAAAGTAATGTGATTATGATTGGCGAGACAGGAACTGGTAAAACCTTATTAGCTAAAACTATCGCCAAACTATTAAACGTTCCTTTTGCAATTGTCGACGCGACGGTATTTACTGAAGCAGGTTATGTTGGAGAGGATGTGGAAAGTATGCTTACTCGTTTGCTTCAAAATTGCGACTATGATGTTGAAGCAGCGCAAAGAGGCATTGTGTATATTGACGAGATTGACAAAATCGCTAGAAAAAGCGACAACGCTTCTATTACACGTGATGTAAGTGGCGAAGGGGTGCAACAAGGCTTATTGAAAATGCTGGAAGGAACAGATGTCCTAGTGCCACCACAAGGAGGCAGAAAACATCCCGACCAAAAGATGATAAAAGTAGATACAAAAAATATCCTATTTATTTGCGGTGGCGCATTTGATGGTATTGATAAAATTATTGCAAGACGCATAAATACAAATGCGATTGGGTTTAGTGTCAATAAAGACGAGCAAGAATTGCAAAGGAAAAATTTATTACGTTTTGTAAATGCGCAAGACATAAAAACCTTTGGTTTAATTCCTGAAATGTTAGGCCGTTTACCAATTATTACGCACTTAGAGCCATTAGACGCCGACACGCTAAGGAGTATCCTTACAGAGCCTAAGAATGCGCTAATGAAGCAATACACTCAACTGTTCGAAATTGAAAAGATTAAATTAATAATCGACCCTGCTGTATACGATTTCATTACAGAAAAAGCAATGGAATATAAACTTGGTGCTAGAGGTTTAAGAAGTATTTGCGAAAGCTTATTTACACAGGCTATGTTTGAAATGCCAGGGACCGACGCTACTGAATTTAATGTAACATTGGAATATGCAAAACAGATGTTTGACAAAAGCAAGTTAAGTACCTTAAAAGTAGCCTAATAAAAAAATACTATTTCACCATAAAATTTAAACGAATCCTATGCAAGAATTAATAGACCGCTTAGTAAAAGAAACTGGTGTTACTCCAGAACAAGCAAAACAATCCATTGAAGTTATTGCAGCATTTGTGAAACAAAAGTTTCCTATGTTGGGTGGTGCAGTAAATCAAATTTTCAAGTCTGCAAGCAAATAAAAAAACAAGGAAATTGTAAAATATAAAATCCCGCATAAAGCGGGATTTTAAGCAAGCAATCGTAACTAGGAAATTAATCCTACAGCAAACTAGTAAAATTTCTAGTAAAAACAAGTATTTCGCTGTAGAAAAAACTATGCCAACCTGCTTGTGATTCTATCTTCCTGTATATCAATCATTTATTGTAATTTTTTGTTGGAGGCCGGATGCTTGATTTTCTGTCAAATCACACAAAATTACTATTTCTCTCCACCCTATCCTGCCCCCATTTCCCTTTCTTGTTTTCATTATTAAGCTTATCTCTTTATCAGTAAACAACGATAAGG
>JBEDKT010000166.1:0-10688 GCA_041172025.1 Bacteroidota bacterium | reverse complement strand
ATTTACAAGTTTCGAATTCCTGATAACTTAATTCAGGGTTTGCATGCAAATGACGTCGAGTTGCAACGTTTTCAGCTTGGTGCTGTGCTGCTAAAGTTTTTATTTTTTCAAGTAGCATAATAATAAAATTAGTAGTTGCTTTTTAAGTCATCCATTTTAGCACCTGTAACAATAGATACGCCTGCACTACAGCCAATACGGGTAGCACCTGCTTCTATCATTTGTTTCGCGGTTTCATAATCGCGTATACCGCCTGATGCTTTTATTTGAATGGCTGCTGGTAAATGTTTCCTGAATAATTTAACTGTTTCAACACTTGCTCCTTTCTCGGCATAACCTGTCGAAGTTTTTAAATAATCAATGCCAGCTGCGCCATAAATATCGCAACAAGCAATTATTTCTTCATTGGTTAATACACCCGATTCTATTATAATTTTAACGGTCTTACCCTTGGACCTAATAATAGGCATGATATGATTTATCTCGTCCGCTATATATGCCCAATCGGCATTTTTTATAGCCGAAATATTTGCTACAATATCAAGCTCGTCGGCACCGTCTAACATAGCTAATATTATTTCCGCTATTTTAGCTTCGGTTGCACTATATCCAAATGGAAAGCCAATCACCGTAGCAACTTTAACTTCGGTACCTGCAGTATATTCCTTTGCTAACTTAACAAAATTAGGTGGCACACATACTGCTGCAAATTCAAATTGTTTTGCCTCCTCGCATAGTTTTTGAATATCCGAAACTAAGCAAGTTGGTTTTAAAACGGTATGGTCGATATACTTGTTAATAGGTAACATTATTTTATGTTTTTTTAATCCGCATCCCTTCCATGACAAGCTTTATACTTCTTACCACTTCCGCAAGGACATGGGTCGTTTCGGCCAATTTTTGGACCTACTTGTATTGGAGTTTGCTTAGCCTCGCTAGGGTCGTGGTATTGTTTTTCGCCAGTACCTTCTTCTGTCCTTCCTGCACTTAATTTACTTAAATCGGTTTTTTGTTGACGGCCTTCTCTCACATCTTCTTCAATTGGTAAATGCACGTGACATAGGAACTGTACTAGCTTATGGTTAATTTCCATATCCATTTTCTTGAACAATTCAAATGCCTCCATTTTGTAAATTACCAATGGGTCCTTTTGCTCATAGGTTGCATTTTGTACCGATTGTTTTAAGTCGTCCATTGCTCGTAAATGTTCCTTCCATGCATCGTCAATTAAACTTAATGCAATTGATTTTTCGGCTTGAGAAACCAATGCATTACCGCTAGTGCTAATATTTTTATCCAAATTAACTAGCACATTGAATGCGATTTTTCCATCACCTACAGGCACTATCACATTTTCAATATGACTGCCTTGTTGCAAACGAATATTTTTGAATACAGGGATACTTTTTTGCATTATCTCCGCTTTCTTGTACTCGTAATGTGCTAATGCTTCTTGATAAACTAACTCCGCTAATTCATTTTCATTCTTAGCCTTAAAATCCTCGGCAGTTACTTTAGTGTCAATTCCTCCGTGTACAATTAAACCTAATTTAAATGCTTCGTAATCGTTGCCTGTTTTATGTGCAAACACTAAGCCTTCCAATACTTGATAAAACGCATTGTCAATATCTAATGCTAACCTTTCTCCAAACAAGGCATGACTTCTTTTTCTATAAATTACCGCTCTTTGCTTGTTCATTACGTCATCATATTCCAACAAACGCTTTCTTGTTCCAAAGTTATTTTCTTCCACTTTGCGTTGGGCACGTTCAATTGACTTTGTAATCATGCTATGTTGAATCACTTCTCCTTCTTTATAGCCAGCAAAATCCATCACTTTGGCAATACGCTCACTTCCAAACATGCGCATTAAATCGTCTTCCAAAGAAACAAAAAACTGCGAAGAACCAGGGTCACCTTGGCGTCCAGCACGACCACGTAACTGTCTATCAACACGACGTGATTCATGACGTTCTGTTCCTAATATTGCTAAACCACCTGCAGCTTTCACTTCGGTGCTTAATTTAATATCTGTTCCACGACCGGCCATATTTGTCGCAATGGTAACCGCTCCTGTTAAACCCGCTTCTGCAACTACCTGTGCTTCACGTGCATGTTGCTTTGCGTTTAATACATTATGTGGAATGTTTTTTTGACGTAACATTCTACTTAATAACTCACTCACTTCTACTGAAGTAGTACCCACTAATACTGGTCGGCCTTTGTCTCGCAAATCTTCGATTGCTTCAATTACCGCACCAAATTTTTCACGCTTAGTTTTAAATACTAAGTCTTGCTCGTCCTTACGTATTGCAGGAATATTTGTAGGAATAGAAACTACATCCAATTTGTAAATACTCCAGAATTCCGAAGCTTCTGTTTCGGCGGTACCTGTCATACCCGCTAACTTGTGGTACATTCTAAAAAAGTTCTGTAACGTAATGGTAGCGTAGGTTTGCGTAGCCGCTTCAATTTTTACATTTTCTTTCGCTTCTATTGCTTGGTGTAAACCATCGGAATAACGACGGCCTTCCATAATACGTCCTGTTTGTTCATCCACAATTTTTACCTGACCGTCAATCACCACATATTCAACATCGTTGTCAAATAAAGTGTACGCTTTTAATAATTGATTCACTGTGTGAATACGGTCTGCCTTGATACTATAGTCAGCAATAATCGTTTCCTTTTCTTTTATTTTTTCGTCAGCACTTAATTGTGCATTTTGGTCAATCGCATTTAAAGTCACACTAATATCGGGTAGTAAAAAGAAGTTAGGGTCCTCGCCAGACTTTGTAATTAATTGCAAGCCCTTTTCTGTTAATTCTACTTGATTATTTTTCTCGTCAATGTGGAAATATAATTCCTCATCCACTTGATACATTTCTCTTTGTTGATCCGCCAAGAAATAGTTTTCTGATTTTTGAAGCTTTACTCTAATGCCTGGTTCACTTAAGTATTTAATTAAAGCACCATTTTTTGGCAATCCTCTAAACGCACGGTACAAAGCCATTCCGCCATCCTTGGCATCGTCATGGCCTTCACTAATTTTCTTTTTAGCTTCTATCAAAAACTGATTCACCATTTTCTTTTGCACTTCCACCAATTTTTCGATTCTTGGTTTCAATTCAAAAAACTGTTGCTCCCCTGTTTGGTGCCCAATTGGACCTGAAATAATTAATGGGGTACGCGCATCGTCAATCAAAACCGAATCCACTTCATCTACCATTGCAAAGTGGTGTTTGCCTTGCACCATTTCTTCCGGTGTATGCACCATATTATCCCTTAAGTAATCAAAACCAAATTCGTTGTTCGTGCCATATATAATGTCTGCACGGTATGCAGTTCTTCTTTCTTCTGAATTAGGTTGGTGCTTATCAATACAGTCCACTGTAAGGCCTAACCACTCAAATAAAGTACCATTCCACTCACTATCACGTTTAGCTAAGTAGTCATTCACTGTTACAATATGTACTCCTTCGCCAGCCAATGCATTTAGGTAAGCTGGTAAAGTTGAAACCAATGTTTTACCCTCACCAGTTGACATTTCAGAAATCTTTCCTTGGTGTAGCACAATACCTCCTATTAATTGCACATCGTAATGCACCATATTCCAAGTAATAGGCGCTCCTGCAGCTTTCCAGGTTGTTTCAAAAACTGAATCCTCCCCCATTATCGAGATATATTCTTTCCTTACAGAAAGGTCGCGGTCTAGCTGAGTTGCTTTTGAAACCAATTGCTCCGCTTCTGTAAAACGGCGAGCCGCTTCCTTAACTACCGCAAATGCTTCTGGTAAAATGTCCCAAAGAATCGCTTCAATAGCTTGGTCACGGTCCTTTTTAATTTTATCAATGTCTTGGTAAATAGTATCACGTCCCATTAACTCACTCATTGGAAGTGCTTCAGCCCTCGCTTGTTCTGATTCAATTTGGGCATCCATTGCACTTAAATGTGCCTTGATACGCGCTTTAAATTCAGGCGTCTTTTCTCTCAAGGCATCATTGCTTAATGCTTTGTAACCTTCAAAATGACTATTAATAATAGGTACTAGGTACTGGACTTTCTTGACGTCTTTCTCACTTTTCGATCCGCCAAACAGTTTACTTATAAGTTGCAACATATGAATGCTTAATATTAGTGTTTAAGCCTTATTGTCAATATACATGCCAAAGTCATTTTGGCAAGTATTTAAGGGGCCTAAAGGTAAGGATTTGGAGGCAGTTTGGTGATTTTATGGGGTATAGGATATAAAAATTAACTTGGAGGCACCGAAAAGTGAAATTTGGGCGAAAAAAATATACCTTTGCCTGCCTAAAACACAGGAAATAATAAAGCTATGGCTGGTCAATTAAAAGAAGTAAGAAGTAGGATAAAAAGTACACAAAGTACACAGCAAATCACAAAAGCCATGAAAATGGTGAGTGCTGCTAAATTACGTCGTGCCCAAGATGCGATTACGCAAATGAGGCCTTACGCACGCAAATTGCAGGATATGCTAAGTAATATCATTGGTAGCTTGGAAGGTGACATGAACTTGGCTTTGGCTGAGACCCGCCCTGTTGCAAATGTTTTATTAATTGTAATTACATCCGACCGTGGTTTATGTGGTGGGTACAATGCCAATATTGTTAAGCTTACAAAAGCTACTATTGAAGCAAAATATCCTACACAAAAAATTACTATCTGGAATATTGGTAAGAAAGGCTATGAAAGTTTAAGCAAATCAGGCTTCAATACCAATGCCAACTTTAAAGATATTTTCCTTAGCCTAAATTTTAGCAATGTCCAAGTTGCTGCTAAAGCTGCAATGGATGCATTTGCCAATAAAGAATTTGACGCGATTGATATTATATATAGCGAATTTAAAAATGCAGCAACACAAGAATTTAAAGCAGAAGCCTTCTTGCCTATTCCAAAAATAGCTAAGAAGGATAATCAGAAAAAGACTGACTTTATTTTTGAACCAGCTAAAGAAACATTGGTTGCAGAATTAATGCCTAAGATTTTAAATACACAACTATTTAAGGCAGTGCTAGACGCTAATGCAAGTGAGCATGGTGCTAGAATGACTGCGATGGATAAGGCAAGCGAGAACGCAAACGAATTATTAAAATCATTGAAAATATCATACAACCGCGCTAGACAAGCAGCTATTACGACTGAATTAACAGAGATCGTGAGTGGTGCAGCAGCATTAAACGGTTAAGCAATACTTATTTATGGAAATTAGTGAAATCATTCCTCATATTGAAGCGTTAGTATTTGCAAGCGACAAAGCTTTAAATGCAAACGACATTACTGAACTAATCAATAATGCATTTGGATTTTTGGAAGAACGCATTACGTTGGACCAAGTAGAAAGCGCGTTGAATGGTATCCAAGAAAAATACAGCACTGAATTTTATCCTTTTGAATTAAAGCAAAGTGGTGGCGGATGGCAGTTTTTAACAAAGCCTACTTTTCATACCACTATAGCGCAATTGAACGGTGATAAATTCTTGAAGCGTTTATCGAATGCTGCTTTAGAATCATTAGCTATCATTGCCTACAAGCAACCAATTACTAAAGGTGAAGTAGAAGCAATTCGCGGAGTAAACAGCGATTATTCTATCCAGAAATTACTAGAGAAAGAATTAATTATAATTAGCGGTCGTAACGAAAATTTACCTGGTAAGCCATTAGTTTATTCTACCTCAAGGAACTTTATGGATTATTTTGGTATTAACTCAACTGAGGATTTGCCAAAAATAAAAGAGGTTTTAGCTGATCAAATTGTAGAAGCTACTGTAATTAAACCTGAGGACTTCACAGATAACGGCCTTTTTGAACAATTAGAAGAAGCTGCACAAGAGGAACGCGAAAATGAGGAAGCACCGAATTCTGAAGAAGAAACAAGCGACTATAACGAGGACGAAATTGATGCAGCCGATGCAGACGATAGCGCTCCCGAGCAGCCCGAACAACCAGAATAAGTATTAACCCTTAGCACTTACCCTTTTCTAAAATTATCCCTAGTTATTTAGCATTATAACAGCGGTCATAATTGTATCTTCGTACTATGAAGACAAGTTTATCTTTAGAACAACTGAAGGACGCAGCTATCCAATATGGCACTCCTTTATATGTTTATGACGCTGAAAAAATAGTAAGTCAATACCAAAATTTATTATCGCATTTTTCGAGCCAAACTACCCGTTTTTTTTACGCCTGCAAATCGTTGACAAATATTCATATCCTAAACGTTATAAAAAATGCAGGATGCAATATTGACTGCAGTTCCATTAATGAAGCTAAGTTGGCAATTCATGTTGGCTTTTTACCAAACAATATTTTATACACTAGTAATAGTGTTGGCTTTGATGAAATTACAGAAGCTGTGCATTTAGGTATTAATGTAAATATTGATAGCTTATCAAATTTAGAAAAATTTGGCGAAAAATACGGAAGCACTTACCCTGTGGGTGTGCGCATAAGACCAAATGTAATGGCAGGAGGAAATTTGAAAATTTCAACTGGACATGACAAAAGTAAGTTTGGCATTCCTGTTACACAAATGGATGAATTAAAATTAATTCAAGAAAAATACAATATTAATATTACGACACTACATATTCATACGGGTAGTGAAATTAAGGATGTGCATATTTTTATGCAGTCGGCTGAAGTGTTTGAAAAAATGCTTGATCAGTTCCCTACTGTGCAGGTACTTGATTTTGGAGGCGGGTTTAAAGTCCCTTACAAGCCTAACGAAACCGGCACCGACATTGCCGCATTGGGCAAAGCAGTTGATGATTTTATGCAAAGGATGATAGCAAAAACCGGGAGGGCTTTAATTGCTTGGTTTGAACCAGGTAAATATATAGTAAGCGAGGCTGGCTTTTTTATTGCGCAAGTGAATGTATTAAAGCAGACGGGCGACACTATTTTTGCAGGTGTTAATACCGGATTGAATCATTTAATACGTCCCATGTTTTATGACGCATACCATCATATTTTAAATATTAGTAACCCAACTGCACCTTTAAAGCATTACGCTGTTGTGGGAAATATTTGCGAAACGGATACCTTTGCATGGGACCGCCCAATTGCAACTATTCAGGAAGGAGATTTTATTGTGTTTTTAAACGCAGGTGCTTATGGTTACGAAATGGCTAGTAATTATAATGCACGTTTTAAGCCTGCTCAGGTATTATTTGAAAACGGCGCAAGTAAACTAATTAGCAGGCGTGACGAATTTGAAGATTTATTAAAACTGCAAGTACCATTAACTAAATAAGCATGATTGAAATTAAAAATATCAGTAAAAAGTTTGACGACAAAATAGTGCTTGAAACAATTTCTGCAAAGTTCAAGCCAGGTATTTGCAATTTAATAATTGGAGCAAGCGGAAGTGGTAAAACAGTCCTTGTAAAATGTATTGTGGATTTAATACATGCCGATAGTGGAAGTGTATTTTTTGGAGAATTGGAATTAGGTAACATGACACCTGAGCAAAGAAAAGAATTACGCAATAACTTGGGAATGCTTTTTCAAGGTAACGCCTTGTTTGATTCCATGACAGTAGAAGAAAATGTAAGGTTCCCTTTAGATATGTTTACACAGTTTAGCTACCATGAAAAGATTGAAAAAGTAAATCAAATACTAGCGAGGGTAAACTTAGAAGGAGTGAATAGCAAGTACCCTGCTGAACTAAGCGGAGGTATGAAAAAAAGAGTTGCCTTAGCAAGAGCTATTGTGCTTAGGCCAAAGTATTTATTTTGTGACGAACCTAATTCAGGCCTCGACCCTCAAACGTCCATGGTAATTGATAATTTAATTAAGGATGTAACTGTAGAATTTAATATCACAACCGTGGTGGTGACGCATGACATGAACAGTGTAATGGAAATTGGCGATTATATACTTTACTTACACCAAGGTAAAAAAGAATGGGAAGGATCTAACAAGGACATTATATACAGCCAAAACGAACTTTTAAATAAATTTATTTTTGCGTCAGAATTTTTACAAGACGCAAAAGCAATGCGCATGACACAACAACCTAATACAATATAAAACCCTATGAGATACATTTTAACTGGCTTGTTAAGCCTGCTTTTTATTAGCAACCTATTTGCGCAAGCGCCTTCCAATGATGCACCGTATTTAACCGATAAGCGGTCGCCAAATTTTTCCATCATGTCCATAAAAGGCAAGGAAGTAACACAAAAGCAATTGCCTGTAAATTACAAGTATACCTGTTTTATCATTTTCAGTCCCGACTGTTCTCATTGCCAAACTGAAGCTTCAGAGATAGACAAAAACATAGCTAAATTTAAAAATGTATTTTTTGTTTGGGCTAGTTATAGAGAAATGGCTGATATCAAAACCTTTGCAACCAAGTATAACTTAGACAAACATGCTAATATGTTGGTGGGCAGAGACGCTAGCTTTACTATTCCTAGCTTTTTCAGGCCTAAAATGACCCCTTTTGTAGCTATTTACAAAAATGGCACTTTATTAAAAGTTTATGAACAGGGTGCAAAAGTTTCAGAATTGGTTGACATAATAGATGGCAAATAACTAACTTTGCCCCGATAAATTACACATACCTAAAAAATTATACGATATGAAAGTTACAGTAGTTGGTGCAGGAGCTGTTGGCGCAACATGCGCAGACAACATCGCTCGTAAAGAATTAGCCCAGGAACTTGTTTTACTAGACATTAAAGAAGGTTTTGCAGAAGGCAAAGCACAAGACATGATGCAGACTGCAGCTTTATTAGGATTTGATACTAAAATTAGCGGAAGTACAAATGACTATAGCAAAACAGCTAATTCGGATGTAGTTGTAATTACATCAGGCCTACCTCGTAAACCAGGAATGACTCGTGAAGAATTAATTGGAACAAACGCAGGAATCGTGAAGGGCGTTTGCGAAAATGTTTTAAAATTCTCTCCGAATGCAATCATCATTGTAATTAGTAACCCAATGGATACTATGACTTACTTAGCAATGCAGTCAACGGGGTTGCCTAAAAATAGAATTATTGGAATGGGCGGCACTTTAGACAGCGCGCGTTTCAAATATCAATTAAGCACTGCATTAGATTGCAGCCCTAGTGATTTAAACGCAATAGTGGTAGGCGGTCATGGTGACACTACAATGATTCCTTTAATAAAGCATGCTACATGGAATAGCGCTCCAGTTACTAAATACTTAAGCGCAGAACAACAAGAAAAAATTGTTGCCGATACCATGGTAGGCGGTGCTACATTGACTAAATTATTAGGCACTTCGGCTTGGTATGCACCAGGTGCGGCAGGAGCTGCTTTGGTTGAAAGTATTTTAAGAGACGAGAAAAAATTATTTACTTGTTGCGTAAGCTTGAATGGCGAGTATGGCCAATCAGATATTTGCTTAGGTGTACCAGTAGTAATTGGAAAGAACGGCTGGGAAAAGATTGTAGAAATAGATTTGTCTGCAGACGAACAAGCTGCTTTCAATAAAAGTGCTGATGCTGTAAGAAGCATGAATGATGTTTTAAAAACATTATAAGCACCGCCTAAAATAAGCACCGAATTATTTTATATAGAAGCCTCGCATTAGCGGGGCTTCTTGGTTTTACGGGGGAATAGTTTTAAAACGAAAATTATATTTCTAATTCGATGTTGTAAAATAGTAATTAGCTTTTGCGGCAATACTTTCAATATGCTGAAGTTGCATACACGCAAAATGACCTTGGGGACATTTGTTGGTTCCGTAATTAGAACATGGCTGGCAGCTTAAACCCGGTACTATTGCGTTATAATACATTTCGCTTTGTTCCTCTAAAGTGTTTGGATAATAAGGTGCCACTTGTAATGCAGGTGATGTAGCACCCCAAATAGCTACCGTTTTTTTATGGTAAGCGCAAGCAACATATAAAAAGCCCGTATCATGCGAAATAACTGTTTTAGCATTTTTAATAAGTAATGCCGACTCGTGTAAATTAAATTTACCACAAGCATTATAAACCTTTACTGAATCAATTTTAGCCACCTGTTCGCCTTCGGCGATATCCTCCTTGCCTCCTATTAATATTACTGGATAGTTAAGTTTACTACATAGCTCCTGTAGCTTTTTTATTGGTAATTTTTTTGTACTGTACGAAGCTCCAATGACCAGTGCGATATAACCCGCTTGGTGTGCTGTAGGAATTGATGCTGCTTTTAATTGAACAGTATCAGGTACAAAATAATCTAAGCCCTTGCCGTCATTCACCACCCCTAAGCTAGCTAGTGTGTCAACACAGCGCTCGCTAATATGCCTTTGTGGCATAAAATTTAAATGCAATTTCGTTAGTAAGAATTTTTGAACGCTTAGCTTTTTGTAAGTTAAAGCAGGGACCCCTAATGCCTTCTTTATTTTGTAGGTGCGAAAGTTATTGTGTAAGTCAATAATATAGTCAAAATTCAATTGCTTTAATGGCTCAATAATTGATGCTAAATTATTATCGAAATAATGAAAATGATCAATATGCGGGTTCGCCTCAGTCACTGCTTTCATACTTGATTTAGTCAAGAAATGAATTTGCACCCCAGGCAACTGTTGCTTAGCACAACGAATAGCTGGAGTAGTAAATACAATGTCTCCAATAGACGAGAAACGAATAAATAATAAACGCATATTTTGAACAACTATGGGAGTGGATTATCTAGTTCTAAAT
>JBEDKT010000165.1:0-3426 GCA_041172025.1 Bacteroidota bacterium | reverse complement strand
GAACACGGATTTATATTACCTTTTGAAGTAGTAAGTATGTTATTACTTGCTGCCTTAATTGGATCAATTGTAATTGCCTTAAAACCAAAAACAGAAGCATGAACGAAATTGGTTTAACTCATATTTTATTTTTAAGCGCCATCTTATTTTTTATAGGCGTTTATGGTTTCCTAACTCGCAGAAACATGGTGACTATGCTAATGTCCATAGAACTTATTCTGAACAGTGTAAATATCAATTTTGTTGCTTTCAACAAATATTTACATGCGGGTAAATTAGATGGAACTTTCTTTACCATTTTTATAATCACCATTGCTGCTGCTGAAGCTGCAGTGGCCATTGCCATAATTATTCACTTGTATCGTAGCAGCAAATCAATTGATGTGAACGATGCTGATTTGATGAAGTTTTAACTAAAGATATGTCGAACTATTCTATCGCATTAATTCCACTTTTGCCTTTAGCAACTTTTGTTGTTTTAGGTTTATTTGGCAGAAAATATTTAAGCGCATTTTCTGGAATTATAGGAACTATTTCCTTGCTCATTTCTACTATTATTTCCTTGGTAACTGCTTACAATTATTTCTTTATTTCGGGTAAAATAAATGGCATTTACCAACCCATTATTGCTTTAAAATATACATGGCTACAGTTTACGCCTTCTGTTTCTATCGACATGGGAATCATGCTTGATCCTATTGCTATGATGATGATTGTAGTAGTAACTTTTGTTTCGCTCATGGTACATATTTTCAGCTTGGGATACATGAAAGGCGAAGAACGTTTTGCTACTTATTATGCATTTCTTTCCTTGTTTACTTTCTCCATGCTTGGTTTGGTTTTATCGTCAAATATTTTCCAAATTTATATGTTCTGGGAATTGGTGGGCGTTTCGTCATTCCTACTCATTGGTTATTATTTCGACAAACCATCAGCCGTGGCTGCTTCTAAAAAAGCATTCATTGTTACCCGTTTTGCCGATTTAGGTTTTTTAATTGGCATTTTGATTTTAGCTTATAGTGCCGAAACTTTAGATTTTGGAACATTGATAGCTCGCTTAACAGATGCTTCTTCACCTTATTTTGTTAATGCTGCCGGTGCTTCATTTATTGGAATTAGCGCATTAACTTGGGGATTGGTTTTGGTGTTTTTAGGTGGTGCTGGTAAATCGGCTATGTTTCCATTTCATATTTGGTTACCCGATGCCATGGAAGGTCCAACACCTGTTTCCGCTTTAATTCATGCCGCTACCATGGTGGTTGCAGGTGTATTTTTAGTAGCGCGTTTATTCCCAATTTTTGCTTTTGATGCAGCTGCGTTAACTGTAGTAACTTATGTGGGTGCATTTTCGGCTTTGTTTGCCGCCATTATTGCTTGCACACAAACCGATATAAAAAGAGTTTTGGCTTATTCTACCATGTCGCAAATTGGTTACATGATGTTCTCGTTAGGCGTTGCCAAACATGGTGGCGAAGGCGGATTAGGTTACATGGCTTCTATGTTTCATTTGTTCACTCACGCATTCTTTAAATCGTTGTTATTTTTAGGTGCTGGTGCAGTGATTCATTTGGTGCATAGCAATGAAATGAAAGACATGGGTGGATTAAGGAAACTCATGCCAATTACTCATATTACTTTTTTAATTGCTTGCTTAGCCATTGCGGGAATTCCACCATTTGCAGGATTTTTCAGTAAAGAAGAAATTTTATTAGCAGCATTTCACTCCAATAAAATGGTATTTTTTGTTGCATTATTTACTTCAGGTTTAACAGCATTTTATATGTTCAGGTTATACTTCTCTATTTTCTGGAGCAAAGAAAGTCATGTGCATGAAAACGGACATGGAGAAGGAACTTTAAGTATGAAAATACCTTTGATTATTTTGGCAGTTTTTGCGGTTTTTGCAGGTTTTTTCCCAATTGCATCGTTGGTTACTTCCGATGGTTTAGCATTAGAAACTCATATTGATTATTTGTTTTCTTTAACTCCTGTTGCTTTAGCAGTTGCTGGAATTTTATTGGCAAGTAGTTTATATAAATCTGAAAATAGTAAACCACAAAGTATTGCCACAACATTAGGTGGATTATATACAGCAGCGCACAAAAAATTCTATATGGATGAATTGTATTTATTCATTACCCAAAAAGTTATTTTCAATTTAATAGGGAAACCCGCAGCTTGGATTGACAAAAATATTGTAGATGGTTTAATGAATTTGTTTGCTGATACAACAGCACAAATTTCAGATAATATTAAAGGTTTACAGTCAGGAAAATTGCAACAATATGCAAGTTACTTTTTTGTTGGAGTGCTAGGGTTTATGTTGTTGTTTATTTATTTATGGAACTAAAAAATTAAGGAATGACGAATTTATCAATATTAGTAATTTTTCCGCTGCTCACTACGTTTGCAATATTGTTTTGCCGTAACGTAACGCAAATAAAATGGACCGCTTTAATTGGTTCATTGCTCCAATTAACCATTGCTTCATTGCTCATGTATTCATACTATGGCGAACGTGCAGCGGGCAATACTGCTCAAATGCTTTTTGAAGCACGATACAGTTGGTACAGTGCCATGAACATTGAATATTATGTGGGCGTTGATGGCATTTCAGTAATCATGATTATGCTAACCGCTTTTGTAGTTACTTGCGGTATTTTAATTTCTTGGAAAATTGAAACCCTAACAAAAGAGTTCTTCTTTTTACTGTTATTATTAAGTGTTGGGGCTTATGGTTTCTTCATTTCATTGGATTTATTTACCATGTTTTTCTTCCTAGAATTAGCGGTAATTCCAAAATTTTTACTGATAGCCATTTGGGGCAGTGGCAAAAAAGAATACAGCGCCATGAAATTAGCTTTGATGTTAATGGGCGGATCGGCTTTGGTGTTAATTGGTTTATTAGCTACTTATTTCAATACCGATATGGGTGGTGGCGTTCATACTTGGGATTTACTGAAAATTGCTCACATGCATATTCCTTACGAAACCCAATTATTTATTTTCCCATTTTTATTTGTAGGATTTGGTGTATTTACTGCATTGTTTCCGTTTCATACTTGGGTTCCTGACGGACATTCTTCAGCACCAACTGCGGCTTCTATGTTTTTAGCTGGAATATCCATGAAATTAGGCGGTTATGGATGTTTAAGAGTAGCTACTTATTTAATGCCTGAAGCTGCGCAACATTATTCTTGGATCATTGTTTTATTAGCAACCATTGCCATTATTTATGGTGCTTTTGCCACTTTAATGCAAAAAGATTTGAAGTATATCAATGCTTATTCATCGGTAAGTCATTGTGGATTTATATTATTAGGAATTGGCATGTTAACCAAAACCGCTTTAATTGGAGCCGTGATGCAAATGGTTTCTCACGGTTTAATGACAGCCCTTTTCTTTGGTGCTATAGGCATGATTTAC
>JBEDKT010000164.1:0-4333 GCA_041172025.1 Bacteroidota bacterium | reverse complement strand
GTATTAGCAAATACCGATAAATATATATCAGTTTCAACAGGAGATTTAATATTCACTACCTCAACTACTGATGTATTAGCCACTGGGTTAAATTTTAGTCCAGCACCAGGAAATTATATTGTACATTTTAATGGTGAATATTTATTAGAACCGCTTAATAGGACTGGCCTCGCAACGACTGATTTAAATGCTGCTTATACCTCCTTAATGGCGGAGCCTGTTACAGTTACACATTCAGTAGCTTATGGGGCAGGTGAAATTTTGCTTGCTGGCGTCTATAAAACTACTGGGGCAGTAACATCAACAGGCACCCTAACATTAGATGCGCAAAATAATCCAAACGCAAAATTTATATTTCAATTTGATGCTGCCTTTAGTACAGGTGCAGGCTTTAAAGTAATACTCGTAAATGGCGCTTTGGCCTGTAATGTGTATTGGATTGCTGAAGGGGCCATTGCATTAGGTGCTGGAACAATAATGAAAGGAATACTTATATCCAATGCTGGTGCCATAACAATTGGGAGTGGTAGTATTCTTGATGGCAGCTTATATACTAAAACTGGCGCAATAGGTATTGACGCATCCTCCATTTCAGCTATTGCAAATTGTGGGATTTCCTTAAGCACTTTAGTCGATTTTGCCGTATTCTCGCAAAGTGGCGCAATCACAAATGTTGGCAATTCAAATATTACAGGCGACATAGCTAGTAATTCAGGCTCAGTGGGCTCCTTTGCAACAGCAACATTAAATGGATCAATAATTACCGCTGGATTAACCAATGCTTTAGCTACTTTTAGTATTTATCAAAACGGATTGCTTATTCCATTCTCTAGCAGAAAGCGAAATAGCAATTTTAATATTGGCGAAATTAATTTACAAGCCATTGCAACTGTAGCTGCTGGTGAAAATATTGAAGTGAGGTGGAAAGTAGATGCGGGTAAAGTAAAATTGCAAAATAGAATTTTCACCATACAAAGTGTTCGATAATATAACGGCGCAGGTATTTATTAAAAGTTTCAGTTTATGCTTTTACATACACGAAATAATCTCCTGGCATTAATTCAAATGTCATGTGCTCCTGAAAATTGAATGCCATACCGGAAAAAATATTGCGGAAACTGCCTTTAATTTTTTCATGTGATAAATTTATTTTTTGTACATGACTAGATAAATTTAGTCCAACTAAAATGGTGTCCTTAGTATCATACCTTAAAAAAGCCATTGCCCCTAATGCATTTGTAGGCAGGTTAAAAGTTTCTCCGGTTTCAATAACTGAATGTTCTTTTCTTAATTGGTTAAGTGTCTTGTAAAAATTATGCAGTGCAGGTTCTCCATTCCAATTGATTGGGTCTTTGTCAAAGAATAGTAACCTTTTTTGATTGGGTAATTCCTGTCCACTATATATGAGTGGCATTCCCTTCCAGGTAAATGTAAATACAGCCCAAGGTTTTGCAGCTACCCCATATTTTTCGTACTCCGTTCCATTCCAACTATTTTCGTCATGGTTTGATGTGAAAAATAATTTATTTGTATCAGTTGGGTATTGAGCATATTTATGCAGCACATTGTATAAGTCATGTAAAGAAGCCTGGTGATGCGCAATTTTTTCAGAAGTATGCATCCACTCCCAGGCATACGAAACATCAAATACTTCGTGATAACTTACTTCTTCGCATTCGGCCAGCCAAAATAAAGGCTTTATTGTTTCACAAGCGGTTCTTGCTTGCTTCCAAAAATCTAAGGTTACTAAGTGTGCCATATCACATCTAAACCCGTCTATCTTAAATTGGCTAATCCAATATTGCATTGCACCTATTAATGCAGCGCGCATTGCTTCGTTAGTATAATTCAAGTCAACCACGTCGTCCCAGCCATTGCGTTCGGTAAAATGCCCGGCAGCATCCCTTGTGAACCATTCTGGATGCACATTCATCCATTCATGTTGCCTACCTGTGTGGTTAGCAACCCAGTCAATAATTAATTTCATGCCAAGCGAGTGCACCTCGTTTACTAAACTTAAAAAATCGGCCTCGTTCCCAAACTCAGGATTTATTTTTGTGTAACTGCTACATGCATAATAGCTTCCTAAACTTCCTTTTTTTACTAATTCACTAATGGGTGTAATGGGCATGAGCCATATAATATCCACCCCCATTTCTTTCAGCCTTGGCAAATGTTTTTTAAAAGCACTAAAAGTTCCTTCCACTGTGTACTGCCTAATATTAACTTCATAAATAGTTGCACCCTTTGCCCACTCCACTGTCTTGTAATTTGCCGCCATTTTTTTACGTTTTTGTATTATCTTGTCAATACAATGAGTAATAAGCCCCATCTAGATCGCAAATTAAGTCTTTTACACGCAACTGCCATCAACATGATTGACATGGTGGGTATTGGCCCCTTTGTTGTACTAAGTGTAGTAGCTCAAATTATGGCAGGACCTTATTTTTTATATGCCTGGATTGCTGGTGCCGTGCTTTCCTATTTAGATGCCATGGTTTGGAGTCAGCTTGGAGCAGCTTTACCAAAAGCAGGAGGCAGTTTTCACTTTTTAAAAGAAGGTTATGGAAAGAAATGGGGTAAATTAATGAGTTTCCTGTTTGTTTGGCAAACCATGATACAAGCCCCTTTGGTAATTGCATCAGCAGCTATAGGTTTTTCACAATATGCGAATTACTTCTTTCACCTTAGTTTTATTCAAGAAAAAATAGTCAGTGGTTCGGTGGTCATACTTGTTATTGCATTGCTATATAGAAAAATAGAATCTATTGGAAAGATATCTGTTTTTTTGTGGGTGGGTGTTTTAGGCACCATGCTTTGGATTATTATTGGCGGAGTTGCGCATGGCAATTTTATGGAGCCTATCCGAAATATAAACGATGGCTTTTCAATGCAGCATGGTTTTGTAGCAGCATTAGGTTTTGCAAGTGTTAAAACGGTGTATAGTTATTTAGGGTATTATAATGTTTGTCATTTAGGGGGCGAAATAAAAAATCCAAGTAAGAATATTCCGAGGAGTATGTTTATATCTATAACAGGGATTGCAATATTGTATTTGGCTATGAATATTAGCGTAGCTAGTGTACTTCCTTTTCAAACAATTGTTGACAGTAAATTTGTTGTAAGTGACTATATAAAAGCCTTGTTCGGACAAACCGCCGGAGGCATTGCCACCGTGTTAATATTAATGGTAGCTTTTGCCTCACTGTTTTCAGCTACATTAGGGTACAGCAGGATCCCCTATGCTGCAGCCCAAGACAAATCCTTTTTCTCCTTTTTTAAGGAACTGCATCCAACCCTACATTTTCCCCATCGTTCCTTATTAGTGCTTGGCGGAATAGCCTTTGTTTTTAGTTTATTATTTAGGCTTAAGGAAGTAATTGATGGTATACTGGCAATGCGTATTATTATTCAATTTATTGGACAAGCACTTGGTTTATTATTACTAGTAAAAAGAAAAGGTAAAACTTACTTCCCATGGAAAATGCCCTTATATCCAATCCCTTTATTCTTAGCAATTGCTATTTGGGTGGGTATCTTCTTTTCTACAGGCACTAAAATGATGGTGAGTGGTTTAGTAGTAATTGGCTTAGGCCTAGTTGCTTACTTTATTGCAAAACGCATGAAATGGATTGGTACTGAGTAAGCAATATTACTTCTTACTCTTGGTGCCCACCATGGCAATCATTAAACCTATTATTAAGCCAAGGATCAAGCCTATTTTCACATTCTTTATCATCCAGCCAATAACAAGGCCAATTACTAATAAAGTCAGAATGCTCATGTTTCTTCTCATTTGCTTTATTTTATAACCTGCTTTGGTAACGATATTAAATTGGCTAATAACTTATACGCTCCCCCATTCCCTGCTGGCAATTGCCTAAACAATGCCAAACTTACGTACACAAAATTACCTTTGCCATAAGGGGCAATTAACAAACTGCCATTGGAAGGAGCCTCTCCTTTATCGTTCATGCTAATTGGCATGGTAAAATGAGCGTCAATATTTTCAGCTTGATAAGTACTCCTTTCTTGTATCCAATTGTCAAAATCGGTTCCTTGAATTTTATTAGGAAAATTAAATACAGGATGGTTTGGTAATAAAAATTGAACTGGGGCGTCTTCTTGCGATACTCTTCTTCCCGAGTTTACTGTAAACGCATAAGGGCCCACGTTTATTTTATTTACACCAACTTGATTACTTTTTAAATACTGTACTATTACATTGCCACCTTGCTCGATATATTTATTAAGCACTTCGTTTTTGTCTGACAAATAAGCATACATATTATAAGCACGAACCCCAACTACAATAGCATCAAAACTTTTTAAT
>JBEDKT010000163.1:0-3863 GCA_041172025.1 Bacteroidota bacterium | reverse complement strand
CCCTCCTGGGTTGTTATATGGCTAATTTATAAATGAATAGTATGAAAAGTTTAAATATTAAATTTTCAAGCGCAACTGTATCCATTGTATTGGATGGTAATTTTGATGCTATTGAAAAAACTATTGGGAAAGCTAATGCAATTTATATAACTGATGAGAATGTATATGCATTACATCAGAAGAAATTCAAAGGCAAGCAAACTATCGTAATCCCTTCTGGGGAAGAACATAAGCAACAAGCCACCGTTGATTTTATTATTGAGGCGTTACTAAACTTTGGCGCAGATAGGCAGTCTATTTTAGTAGGTGTAGGAGGCGGAGTAGTAACCGACATGGTGGGTTACGTTGGCGGAGTTTATATGCGCGGCATTGCTGTAGGCTTTGTTCCAACTACTATTTTAGCAATGGTGGACGCTTCTATTGGTGGAAAAAATGGTATCGATGTAGGGGTTTATAAAAACATGGTAGGATTAATTAAACAGCCATCTTTTTTGTTTTATGATTATACATTCTTAAATAGTTTGCCAAAACATCAATGGGAAAATGGATTTGCGGAGATTATAAAACATGCCGCAATAAAAGATGCCAAGTTGATGACCGAATTGAACTTACATGATTTAGCATACTACCAAAAAAACACTAAAGCTTTAAAAGCATTGATTGAAAAAAATGTGCAAATAAAAGTGAAAGTGGTACAAAAAGATGAGTTTGAAAAAGGGGATAGGAAATTATTGAATTTTGGGCACACATTAGGTCATGCTATTGAAAATGAACATGCTTTATTGCATGGACATGCAATAAGTATTGGGATGGTATATGCTGCTAAAATTTCACAAGTATTAAATGGATTTACGGGTACTGGTTTGCTAGTGGATACACTTAAGAAATACGGATTACCTACAACAATGCATTTTGATATTGATGCAGCAATGGAAATAATGCAGAAGGATAAGAAAAAAGCAACTGCAGGCATGCAATATGTGTTACTAAATAAAATTGGGAAGGCGGTATATGAAACAATACCAATGAAATCATTGCAAAAATTAATAAAGTTGTATTCTTAATATGCGTGCCATTGTTTATCCAGGAAACGTTACAGGGGAGCAATTAGCCCCAGCAAGTAAAAGTAGTATGCAACGTGCTTGTGCTGCTGCATTATTGCATATTGGAAAAACTACTATTTTAAATCCAGGACATTCCAATGACGATTTAGCAGCGATTGACGTGATCCAAAAACTAGGCGCTACAGTTGAGCAAACACCTAGTGCATTAAACATTATATCTAAAGGAGTTAATCCAATTGGTACTGAAATGAATTGTGGTGAAAGTGGATTAGGCATTAGAATGTTTAGTCCAATTGCTGCAATGAGTAGTGCCTCCATTCTGATTCAAGGTGCTGGAAGTTTATTAAAACGACCAATGCATTTTTTTGATACGATTTTCCCGCAATTAGGTATAAAAATTAATTCACAAAAAGGATTTTTGCCAATAACAATACAAGGGCCATTGAAGCCTGCTTCTATTACGGTGGATGGGTCATTAAGTTCTCAGTTTTTAACCGGATTATTAATGGCTTATGCTGCAAGTAATGCTCAAGGTTCAGTTATTCATGTAGTAGATTTAAAAAGCAAGCCTTATATCGACTTGACGTTGGCGGTATTAAATGCTTTTGGCTGGAAAATCAAGCATACTAACTATGAAAGTTTTGAGTTTTTACCGCATGACCCTATCGCAGCTCAAATTGAATATACTGTTGAAGGCGACTGGAGTGGTGCAGCATTTTTATTAGTGGCTGGGGCCATTGCTGGTCCAATAAAAGTAAAAGGTTTACAATTGAATTCAACTCAAGCGGATAAGGCAGTAATGCAGGCTTTGGAAAATGCAAATGCAAGTATCGAAATAGCTGAAGATGGAATCCTAATTGGCCCAAGTTTAAAAGGTAATGGTTTAGTTGCTTTTGAATTTGATGCCACCGACTGTCCTGATTTATTCCCACCATTGGTAGCACTAGCAGCTCAGTGTGAAGGTGTCACAGAAATAAAAGGAGTAAGTCGTTTAGCGCACAAGGAAAGTGACAGAGGCATTACTTTACAAAATGAATTTGCAAAATTGGGAATTAATATAACCCTTGAAGGAGATATAATGAAAATTTTCGGAGGCACTGGTATTCAATCGAATACGGTTTCTTCCAACCATGACCACCGTATTGCGATGGCTTGTGGGGTTGCAGCTTTAAAAGCTAATGGTCCAGTTGAAATTATTGACGCTGAATCGATAAACAAGTCTTACACCGATTTTTTTGAACATCTTGTTCATTTAGGCATAAAAGTGCAATTGCAATAAAATACTTAACTTGTAATACAGACAAATAGTTATGAATAGTTTTGGAACCTTATTTAGCGTAAATATTTTTGGCGAATCGCATGGCGCATGCGTTGGTATTACAGTAGACGGATGTCCTGCAGGTTTAACTTTGGAACAAGCTGATTTTGTGGTAGACATGGAAAGAAGAAAAGGAGGCAAGCAAAAAGGAACTACACCAAGGCAAGAGGATGACATGCCGGTATTTAAATCAGGTTTGTTTAATGACATCACTACTGGCGCACCCATTACTATGTTATTTGAAAATAATAATACTAGGAGCGGTGATTATGAAAAGCAAAGAGCTGTTCCTCGCCCTGGACATTCCGATTTTACAGCACATCATAAATTTGGTGGGTTTGAAGATTACCGAGGTGGTGGACATTTTAGCGGACGCTTAACTGCTGCATTAGTTGGTGCCGGAGTAATTGCTAAAAAGTTATTAAAGGATATTGAAGTTAAGGCGCATATTGTAAGTATTGGAGGGGAAGCTGATTTAGAAAAAGGATTACAAAAAGCAATTGACAATAAGGACAGTGTAGGTGGGATTGTGGAGTGTGTCGTAACCGGTTTGCCAATTGGCTTGGGCGAACATTTTTTTAATTCAGTTGAATCTTTAATTAGTCACGCGGTATTTGCAATACCTGCTATTCGAGGTATTGAATTTGGTACAGGGTTTGCTGCTGCCAACATGTTTGGCGTGGAACATAACGATGCTATCATAGATGCAACTGGTAAGACAAAGACAAACCATGCTGGCGGTGTGGTTGGGGGATATACAAACGGAAATGATTTAGTGTTTAGAATTGCAGTAAAACCTACTTCTTCAACCCCAAAGGACCAAACTACTTGGAATTGGGAAACCAATCAACAAGAAAACTTCTCTGTAAAGGGAAGACACGATTTATGCATAGCGCTTAGGGTGCCTGTTGTCTTGGAGGCAGTTACTGCTTTAGTGCTTGCAGATTTATTATTATTAGAACAAAGAATACCAAGAGTCATTAAAAATTAATTTTATGGAAAGTGAATACATATATCATGTAACTACAAAAAAAGAATGGGAGCAAGCTCAAAAAAATAACGAGTATAAGCCAGCTGATTACGATAAGGATGGTTTTATACATTGCTCTATTGAAAGACAAGTGCCTGGAGTACTAGATCGTTTTTATCAAGGTCAGACGGGATTGGTGAAGTTGAAAATTGAAAAGGCTAAAGTAGAAAGGCCTGTTTTATTTGAATTAGCGCAGGACCTAGACGAATTATTCCCTCATATTTATGGTTCATTAAACTTAGCAAGTGTAGTGGATGTTATTGAAATTGATTAAATGAATAGGCGTAAGTACATACTGACATTTTTTGTAACAATGTTATTGATCTCACCTATAATAGGGTTGGCTCAGGACATTAATACAAATAATTTAACTACAATTAATTATGTTGACACTGCGCTAATTAAAAAGCATTATAAAAAAGTAGATACAAGTAGAATTACGATAGAATTT
>JBEDKT010000162.1:0-4787 GCA_041172025.1 Bacteroidota bacterium | reverse complement strand
GCATTGATTATCAATAATAATTTTGTATGGTAATATTAATGATACTAAATAAGTGTTGATTATCAATTAGTTAAGAAAAGGCGACTTTATACCTAAACATAGCGGGTATTATGCCTTTTGGAGGTAATTTTGCGACTTACTTATATATATGTATCAGAAATTTCAAGCAACGCAACTTTTTACCGGCACGGAACTATTACAAGACCAATTGGTTTTAATTACCAAACAAGACGGTACCGTAGAAGGTATTGTTGGGTTAGAAGATGCGGGCGACGATATTCAAAGTTTTGAAGGTGTGCTTTCGCCTGGCTTTATCAATGCACATTGCCACTTAGAACTTTCACATATGAAAGGTATGATTCCAACTGAAACAGGTTTGGGTGAGTTTGTAAAACAAATTGTTGGCTTGCGCAAAGTACCAGAAGCACAAATTCAGGAAGCCATTGTAAATGCAGAAGCAGAAATGATTGCAAATGGTATTGTTGCTGTAGGCGATATTTCAAACACAACCGACACCCTTGCACAAAAAGAAAAAAACAATTTAGCTTATTACAACTTTGTTGAAATTTATGATTTAGATCCTACACTGGCGCCCGATAAAATGATTGCCGGCTTAGCAGTGCAAAAACAATTTACCGATAGTGGCTTAACTGCTTCCTTAATACCACATGCTCCTTATTCAGTCACTTTTGCACTATGGAAATTATTGGCTAAGCATTTTGGAACGCATACTATTACTATGCATAACCAAGAGACGCCCGCAGAAAATGAATTCTTTGAAACGAAGACCGGTTCTTTCCTAAGCATGTACGAACGCACAAAAATTTCACTTGATTTTTTTCATGCAACAGGACTTTCTAGTTTACAGTCGGTGTTACCCTTTTTTAAAAATGCAAGTACTAGTATTTTAGTGCACAATAGTTTTACAACGGCCGCAGACATTAATGCTATTGACAAAGAAATGCCTAACACCTTTTGGTGTCTTTGCCCAAATGCAAACCAATACATTGAAAAAACAATGCCTCCCATTGAACTACTTCAAAAACATGACGCAAAAATTATTGTGGGGACCGATAGCTTAGCAAGCAACTGGAGCTTGAATATTTTAGACGAATTAAAAACTATTCAAAAATATAACCCTTCTATCCCATTAGCTGAAATGCTTACATGGGCTACACTTAATGGCGCACTTGCTTTACAAATGGACAAGCGCTTAGGTAGTTTTGAAACAGGAAAAAAACCTGGTGTTGTTTTAATTGAAGGTGTAAATGAATATGGTTCACTTACAGCACATACTAGTTCGAGAAGAATTATTTAAAATCTAGTAGAATAGAATTAAATCATTGTCTGTCGATTATTTTTTGATTCACTAGATAACCATTTGGACGATAAATACTTAAAATACTTCCTTGTTTAGTATCGTTATCAATTTCAAATTGAAATAACTCTCCTGGAAGTAGCGTAGGAATATCATACCTTTTCCCAGTTTTGTAATTTGAGGTGTCACTGCTGATGTAGAATGCATATCCCTTCACCGTATATTGTGGCAAACCAATACTCCCTTGTAATGTTATTACTGTTTTGTTTTGCTGGTTTTTGAAATCATTAATTTCGATTGGCGAAGAAAGCGTTTGTAATAATTTCATTGAAGGCTTAGGATTGCCATACATATCATATACACCATGTATTCTTCTTCTAAACTTTCCTATATCTTCCGTTCCAGGATAATGTGTTCGATAATCAGTTAAATCAAAATATATTGCTCCTGCTACATAGGGCTTACTTTCATAAATTCGCATGTGATCCAATAAGTCCTTTCTTCTTCTTTCATCTCCTCCTTTAAAATTGGGTTCACATAAACCAAATTCTGATATGAAAAAAGGTTTATCGGGATAGCTCATGTGTACACTATCCAAGTAATCGCTCACCTTTTCGGTTGGCACATTCCACCAACTTCCACCATATTCATTCATCATGATATGGTCGCCATAATCTGCAGCATCTTTTACAAATTTTGGATTATTATAATAACTATCATTTAATGTATTACTAACATAATTTATAAAACGATTGGGGTCCAGTTTTCTTGCTGTGTCTATATATTTTTTAATAGTTTGTTTCATTTTAAGATTCCTTCCGCTCAACTCATTGCCTACTCCCCAAGCCATAATAGAAGGATGATTGTAGTGATTACTTATCATTTCTCTAAGTTGCTGAAATGCGATTGATTCAACCGTATCATTTCCTGGTGGTGTTTCGGGTCCCCAAAGTGGAATTTCTTCTTGAACCAATATTCCGTTTCTATTACAAAAATCATAAAATACATCGTCCTGCTGAAAATGCACTCGACTGAAAACGCAATTCACTTCTTTCATTAAACTAGCGTGTCTAATAATTTCTGAAGCTGGTTCTGCTAGGCCATAATTAGGATTTGAACCTGCTGTCCACTCGACACCCATAAGCCTTACTGGCTCTCCGTTTAAATAACATTGTCCTTTATCGAAATTGATTTTTTTAAACCCTGTGTTTGCAGTTACCTTATCCGTTTTTTTATTTTTATGGACAACGATCACTTCTACCTTATATAAATTGGGTACATCAAAATGCCAAGGATTAATATGGGGAATTTGAATATTTACTACCGCTTCATTATGTTCCCAAATAGGAGTTATGGTTTTACTATAAACCCTTTTCCTTGTTGGTTGATTTTCTTCCTTAATGGAGATTTGTAATTTTATATTACTGGGATTAGCAAAACCTACTTTTAATTTTAAGTTCCCCATTTTATTTTCCAACTGCAAATTAGACTCCAAATGCAAATATGCAATTGCAGGCTTGTCGCTTACAATAATACTTACTGGCCTTATTATGCCTCCGTCATTAGGCCAGTCAAACGAATTCGAATAGGGTACTTTTTTTGTTCCATAATTATTATTACAAGCAACTGTAATAATATTTTGTTTCCCATAATTCAAATAATCTTGAAGTTGGATTGAAAATTTATTAAATCCATCTCCAATATGTTCTTTCACTTTATGCCCGTTAACATATATGATGGCTGTATGATTTACAGCCCCGAACTGAAGGACAATATTTTTTGTTTTCCAACTTTTTGGAATATTTACTCCATTTTGGTACCAACCCCAGCCATAATGCAATTCATTTGACTTTTCAATATTCCATGTATGAGGAATACTTACAATTGCGGGGCCTATTAGTGCTTGATTATACCAATTTTGAGTAAATCCTACGGCAGTTTTATCAGCAAGGAACTTCCAATTCTTATTTATATATATGGTGTCCCTTTGAGCAATTACTTTTCCTGTAACTATTATCAATAGCAGTATTATAACTATTTTCCTCATGTGCTTGTTTTTAAAATACAGCTTTTGATATATGCATTATTCTACCACCAATTCGTCGGCAAATGTCCATGAAGGCTTGCCTTCACCACCATGTCCTTTAGGGCAAACACCAGTGGCAATAGCTTTTACACGAACATACCTTGCACTTGTTTGTGAAAAAGTTGCTATAAAATCCTTTATAGTAGAAGCTTGTTCATTCACCGAAATGTCGTTTAGCACATTGCCCACTGCTGTGAAATTACTTCCGTCCTTTGATACTTCGAATATCACAGCGGTTGGAAGAAAAATCCAATCGCGATAAGACTGTATACAGCCCAATGTAATTTTACTAATATTTTTTTCTACCCCTAAGTCAATTGTTGCTTCAATATTATTTTCATAAAAGCCATGCCAAAATTTACCAACTGAATTTTTTCCTCTTACACCGTCGGTTAATGCATTGATGCCACCTGCCATATATCCCTTATATGGTGCACTTACATACTTAACTGCAGCACCGATTGCATTATGCATTGCAAAAGCCTGTGTTGCGGGAACTAAGTTCATTATTTTTCCGTTTTGAACAGTCACTGCTTTTACAACTTGTGATGCATTAATTTGAATAGGCGCAGAATATAAAGTGCTACTGCTGTTTGGCAAGCTGCCATCGGTTGTGTAGCGAATTGTGGCATTCGTGATTTCGGAAGAAAGGGCTACAGTTAACTTTCCATTTTCTGCAACTGGCTTAACTTCTACTGTAAAATTTCCTGGCGAAAAATTTAATCCCTTTTGTTCAAAGCCACTAAAATGATATTTTAAACGTTCGTTAAATTCAATCCAATTTTTATTTTCTTTAGGCGACCATAATACTTCGGCTAACGCTAGCATTCTTGGTAAAACCATATATTCCAATTGCGCTTTTGTGGTAATATATTCAGCCCAAACATTGGCTTGTGCACCTAGTACATATTTAGCTTCTTCACTATTTAATTCAGCAGGTATTGGTTCATAATCGTACACTTTTTTTAAGGTATTCATTCCGCCAATAGCCAATGGCTCGCCTTCGGGCCCCGCTTGGTAATGGTCAAAATAACATGGCGAACCCGGTGTCATTACTACATCATGTTTCATTTTTGCTGCCGCAATACCGCCCGTTTCTCCTCTCCAGCTCATTACTGTAGCTTCGGGTGCTAAGCCTCCTTCTAATATTTCATCCCATCCTATCATTTTGCGTTTTTTGCTTACAATAAAACGCTCGATTCTTTTAATAAAATAACTTTGTAATTCTTCTTCGTTTTGTAAACCTTCTTTTTTTATTCTTGCTTGGCAACGACTACATTTTTTCCAAGGCGCCTTGTCCACTTCGTCCCCTCCAATATGAATATAACTTGAAGGAAATAATGCTATTACTTCACTTAATACATTTTCAATAAAGCCATAAGT